>JAEUQP010000098.1 GCA_016789645.1 Acidobacteriota bacterium
TACGCGAAGGTTTCGGCAGCAAAACCTTTGGCCGATTGATGGCCTTTTTGTTCATCTGGCAATTTATCGTCAGCGGTCCCTTTGAAATTGCATCCGGGTACATCGGCTTTGCACAATACCTGAATTACATCTGGCCGGATGCGTCGAAAAATCTGGTCGTCATCGCCATCGGAGCGATCAACATTGCCCTGCTTTACAGACAAATTACGCACATCGGCAAAATCACCGTCAGTCTGTGGATTGGCACGTTGGTGACGACGGGATTGGTCATCTTCACCGGAGCCATGCACTTCGATCCGAAACTGGCGTTCGACTTTCCGCCGGGTGCGTTCAACTTTTCGACCGGATTCCTTTTCGGACTTGGCGCGGCTTCGCGCGTTGGCGTGTACGATTATCTGGGCTATTACGACATTTGTTACATCGGCGACGAAGTCAAAAATCCCGGTCGCACGATTCCGCGCTCGGTCATTATCAGTGTCATCGCCGTTGCGTTGATTTATGTGCTCATCAACCTTTCGATCATCGGCGTTATTCCCTGGCGCGAATTCGTTCCGGCGGAAACAACGAAACCGCTGTCGGATTTTGTCGTCTCGATCATGATGGAGCGAATTTACGGTCGCCCGGTCGCCATTGCCGTCACACTGATGATTTTGTGGACGGCGTTTGGTTCCTGTTTCGCATTGCTGCTGGGGTATTCCCGAATTCCCTACGCGGCGGCGCGTGACGGATATTTTTTCAACGTTTTCGGCAAACTGCATCCACGCCAGAATTTCCCGTATGTGTCGCTGCTGTTGATTGGATTGATCGCCATTGTGTGCAGTTTCTTTTCGCTGGGAACGGTGATTGATGCCTTGATCGCACTCAGGATTTTGGTGCAATTCATTGGGCAAATTGTCGCGGTTGCTTTGCTTCGAAAGAACGCGCCACAACTTCATCGCCCTTATCGCATCTGGTTTTATCCTGTGCCGAGTCTTGTTGCTCTGGTTGGCTGGTTATTCATTTACATGACGCTGGACTTGAAAATTATTCTGCTCAGTCTGGCCGCGTTAGTGGTAGGCATCATATGTTTCTTGATCTGGTCGCGGGCGACCGAACGCTGGCCTTTTCAGCCACCTGACGCTTTGAGTAATTCAGTAGGCGATTAGCGGCATTCGGTATCCCAAAACGTTAGCTTGATGCTTGATTCTGGAAGCGAAAAAAAGGCTCAACTTCGCTCGCAGCGAACTAACCTTTTCAATTAATTGGAGTTTGCGTTGGAGCAGTTTGGGAATTGCTTGTTGGCACGGTCATTGCTGCAGTCATCGCTGAATGACTAGGCGTCGCAAGCGCGACAAGTTGGCAAGCGCCAATTATCAAGCCGTTTTTTGAGTCTGAACGTTTCTGTTAAGATCGCCGCTGTCCAAGCAAGCGACGATCAAAAGCTAAAGGAATTGTCGTCCCCTTAACCGGCAGTCAAAAAGCTGTTTCCTTTTGAAAGCTGAGAACGCTTGGGCAGAAGGGGGAAGTTACAATGAAAGCAATTAAAACAGTATTTTTCGCATTCGTAATCAGTTCGTCGTTGGCGTTGACGGGACTGGCCGGAACTCAGGATTGGAATCTGCAGGGCAAACCGCCGGAAAAGGTTAAGGAAAAACCCAAAGATCCGCCGAAGCAACCCGAAAAGAACGACAAGGATCGTGGCGGCGGTCGAGATGACAAAAAAGGTGGCGACAAAAAGAAACCAGACAATGACTAAGCAACGAGCGAATTCGCCACAATGACTCGCAAGCTTTTTCTCTCCTTACCAAATTGACCTGCTGCCAAACAACAGCAGGTCTTTTTTGCGTCCACACAATTTATGCGCTGGCAGCTTTGGCAGCAGCTTTCTTGGCTCGTCTCGCTTTGCCCAACTGTTTGGGATTCTTACGAGTTTTCCCAGAAGTTCCTCTGCTGATCTTTCCACGTTTCGAGCGTAAATCGCCTCTTCCCATTTGAAAAAGTCCTCCATTGAAATTGATTGAAAATGATTGAATGTGCACGAAAGCGCGTATTCTAAAGACCACGCCAAAAAAGACAAGCCGCCGGAGTTTCGTCAGCCAATTTTGATGCCGATGCTTTCCAGAAAGCGCGTGGGCTTTTCACCGCCGATCAGCGCAAAAACGTAATCGTTTTTGACGCGAACCGTCTCTTTGGCGGTTTTCGCATCGCGTTCGCGAGCGCTCATCAAAATCACTTCTTCGGGCGTAATCTCCTTGATGGTTTGGCCGAAATACGCAGTGATTTTTCCTTCGTCAATGCATTCGTACACCATCATCTTGTTGCCGAGTTTCAGATCGCCCTTGAAATTGCTGCGAACGACCAACGAAACCGTGTTGTCGCGCCAGCCCGTCAGCTTGGTTCCATCATCCGAACGATATGCCGCCAAATCCACCGCCGCTTCGATGGCGGAATTTCCTGCGCCAACGACCACGATATGTTTGCCACTGTAATCATTCGGATCGCTCAGTTTGTATTTCACTTTTTCGTCTTCAAACGCCGGGCGCTGTTTTAATTTGGGAATGTATTGCTGGCCGCAGTTCTGGCAAAACCGATATTCGCCGACTCGCTTTTCACCGCATTTGTTGCAAAACGCAGGCATGACCATTTCAGTGGCAGTAACAATGACTTTCGCGTCTTCGCCTTGCACGCCAAGCTTCATGGGAGTGCCACGATTGCCAATTGCCAGGATCACCCGCCGGGCGCTGTATTGCATTTTGCGTTTGGTCTTTTCCTGTTCGGTTTCGACGACGAAAAAACTGCCCGCTTCTCCGGCGGGTTTGACGCCTTTGCAACTTTCAAACTGATTGATGACCAGCCCATTGGATCGGATGGTTTCCATCCACGACCCGATCATCACCTCTTTCGTCGCGCCTGCCCCGGCCAGGTTGATTCCGCCCTTGACCGGTTTATCTACCGGATTGAAATAGACGTATTTGCCTGCCTGATAAGTTTGCTCAATCGTGGCGACAATCTTGTCCTGTTCCAGTGCGATGTATTTCAATCCGCGTTGTTTGGCCAAGGCCGTTGCGGACAATCCCGCCGGGCCGATGCCGACAATCGCGACGTCGTAATCGGCGTTGCCATTTTTGCCTTCGTGTTTCAGGTCTTCGACGATGAAATCTACCACCGCACCACCTTCGTTGATGGCATTTTTGATAAGCGGAACGCCTGACACGTCACCGATCAAATATACGCCGGGCACATTGGTCATAAATCGCCGGTCGCGATTGGGCACCTTGCGTTCGGGAATTTTCTTGGTCGTATTGACCACAATGCAGGATTTGGGAACAGTCGGACATTCGACCTGACAACTGGTGTCTTCCATACACTGTTCGATTGCCACTGGAGTCGCTTTGCCGTTGACGATGGCCAGCACGTCGTGAGGACAGGCATCCACGCACGCGTGACAACCTATGCAAGTCGCCGTATTGATCACCGGGTGGGGATACGGCGGACCGTCAGGATCAAGCGCCGTTCCGAGCGAGTCCACCATGACGATGGTTTTCTTTTGCTCGGTAGGCAGCAGTTCAAATTCCGCCATCGCCTCCAGCACCTGCCTCCGCCCGCGCAAGGTATCGGCGAGCACCAATCCCAAACCAGTCAATCCGGCAAACACCGCCACTGCCAACCATCCCGCAGGCGGCAAAGCTCCAAAGGCGCTGGAAAATCCCGAAGCGAATGCGACCACCAACACCACGGCAAGCAATAACAACGTAATGACGATTTGCGATCTTTTCATACCCGATCAGGTTTTACAGATTTCAATTGAAGAAGGGGAACAAGACTTTCAATTCGGCTTTATCCGGGCGGCGACCATATTCGCAGATTTCAAAAGCTTCGGCATATTGCACCTTCGAGCCGCGCTCCTTGCCGTACCATTCTTCCAGATTGGCGCGGTATTTGTCGGCGACGCCTTTCTGGCGATCTACAAATCGTTTGCGAACCACTGCCCAGCGCTCTTTTTGTTTGGCCGGATCGGTTGTCATCAGTTCCTGCGACCCATTCGCGCCGCCTTCGTAAAACTGTGACACCATGCCGAGCAAACCATCCAGTTTCTTCTCCATCACCGAATCAACATCCACAATCACATCAGCCTGAAAGGGATTCGGTTTCTCGAACCGGTCGGAAAAGTACATAAATACGGGGTTATTCGTCAGATGAGGAACATCCGGCGCAAAGTTCGGCACAGTGACCATGTACGCTGCGTCCTGTACCAACACACCCGTGTAGCGATGATCGGGATGGTAATCGTTCGGGCGATGGCTGATGACGATGTCGGCTTTCCATTCCCGAATCAACTTGGTGATCGTTTTGCGGTTTTCCAGAGTCGGCAGCAATTCCCCATCATGATTGTCCAGCACTTCAACCTTCGTTCCCAAAATTTTCGCTGCCCGTTCGACTTCGACTTTGCGCCGCCGAGCCAGCGGGCCGCCGGCTTCATTCCAATGACCGATGTCGCCATTCGTGACCGCCACGAGTTTGACCGCATGGCCTTTTGCCGCCCAGAGAGCCGCCGTCCCCGACACACCAATTTCCGCATCGTCGGGATGCGCGCCAAAGCAAATGATTCTCAATTGGCGTTGCGCGGAAGTTGTCGGGAGTAAACGGTAGTCAGTTGACAGCAGACAGTAGACGGCCAGCAGCAAGCTTGCCGCAATCATTTTGTGGGTTGTTTTTATTTTGCTCATAGAAAATCTCCATTGGTAATCAACAACAACTTCTTCTTGCCTTTCATCTTCTGATCACTTCAGCGGATCATCCGTCGCAGACTGGCGCGAAGCTCTTTTTCTTCGCCATGCTGCGAATGACACGAAACACACAGCGGCCCGCCTGCCTGGGCCTTGCTCAACAGTTGTTTGCCGCGGTCGGCAAAAAACGATTTCGCGCTTTCGTTCTGGGACTCAGCCGATAGAGGGTCAACGCCATGACAATTGGCGCAGGATTCGCGTACCCCTTGCGTCAAGGCGTCACCAACAAATCCGGCGACATGGCAATCGGTGCAATTGCTGCGCCCATGCTGGCGTCCGGCGAGGTGAACCATGTGAAACCGCTCTTTCGGACTAAATTGTGCAATCGTTCCTGGAAGTTCTTTGCGCGTCCATTCGGGTTGAGAAATGCCGCTCCAGGTCCAGCGACCATCGGTGACCGGATAGCCGAACGTTCCGCCATGTGGGGATTTCAATTCCTGGTTGGTGAGCGGTGAAACATATCCGCTTCCATCGCGATGACAACTGGTACAGGCGACATTGGCCACCAGCGCCGGGCTAAAATCCCGTCCAAGATGTTCGCTGTGACAAGCGACGCAGGTCAATCCGGCTCGCGTATGCTTGTCGGAAATTTCCGAATGAAATGCCGTAGTGGTGTGGCACGTCGCACAATTCTGGTTCAGCGAAGCATTGACAGAATGACAGGTCGTGCAAGACGAGGCATTCGGTTTGGTGGCAATCGCAGGTGAAATTGAAAATTCGCTTCGGGCGTGCGCCGTCGAAAGCGCGCCGGGCGAATAAGCATCCTTGAAGGCGAAGATGGCAACGACCGACAAGACCGTGACGATCAACACCGACCAGCCAAACAATGAACGGGACCAGTTTTGTTGCAGATCGCGAGTCGGAACCCAGTTGAATTGCGCCTTGCCAAGCCGTGCTTTGGTTTTCGGTTTCAAGGGAGAATCAGACGCCAGCTTTCCCGCTTCGCGTTTGCGTTTGTCCCAGAACACTTTCAACGCCTGAGCGTCTACGGGCTTCAACATTCCCGTCAGCATGCCCGTGCCGGACAATCGCCGCGTCCCTTGTGGCGTGGTTTTGTCGCGTTGCAGCTTGGCTAATAGCCCCGGCTCTATTCGCACGGTTTGGCCGGCATCCGGCAACGCCTGCAACAAGCCGGTTCCGGGACTTGGACTGATGGCTTCGACGGGCAAAGGCTTGACGCTCATTTCGACTTCCAGCATCAAGCCTTCGGCAACGTATCGCGGCAGCAAAAAAAATGGCCCAATTTGAATCACATCCCCATCGGCCAACGGAGTTTGATCCACCAATTCGCCATTGAGCAGGGTGCCGTTGGCCTCGGATAAATTGAAAATCCAGTAATCGCCGTTAACTTCCTTGATGCCCGCGTGTGTGCGCGACACCGTCGGGTGATTCAGCACCAGATCATTGCCGGTCAATCGCCCAATCGTCAGCCCTTCGCTTTCGATCAGCGCCGGATCGAGACTGAGGTCTTTTCGGATGATGACAAATTTATTCATAGCTTAGCGCGCTAGAAAATAAAGCAC
Source organism: Acidobacteriota bacterium (assembly GCA_016789645.1). Classification (GTDB taxonomy): domain Bacteria; phylum Acidobacteriota; class Blastocatellia; order RBC074; family RBC074; genus RBC074. The sequence goes on from JAEUQP010000098.1 coordinate 6,290, forward strand.
CTGAATGATGTGAACAACCATCAGTGCCAGCATCAGCGATGTCACCAGCACATGCGGAGCCAGCCACAGTTTCAGCAATTGATGCAGGTAGATCAACGAATCCACGCGGCGCATCGTCGCGGCGATTTCCACCGCTTTCAGCAACCGTTCGCGTTCGCCGTCAGTCATTCCCTGCCCGATGGCGGCGAATTCGGTTTTGAGCGCGGCCAGCATTTCGTCCAGCGATTCACGTTTCAGATATTGGCGTAGCAAAAAGCCCAAAGACAACGCGCGCGGAATCACTTGCTGTTGAACCGTCACGCGAACATTTGGCGTTACCTTAGCCATGAGTTCGCCAAGTTCGTGATTCAACTCCTGGCGCCGAGCAGTCAAATCTTCGATTAGCAGCGGCTGCCCTTCGATGCGCGTCAACATTCGCGGAGCGATGAAATAAATCAAAATGCCGAACAGTCCGGTCAAAATCACCAGATCGAAAGAAACCATCAGCGCCGTGGTCAACGCTCCGCCGGAATCCGCTCCGCCGTGCAACAGCAAGACAATTCCGGCAAGAACGCCCAGATAGCTGTGTGCCAGCATCCAATACCGTAACGCGCCCGCGCGTTTTCGGTAAATCTTGCGACGAACCGGATACGCCATTACGCCTACGATCCCCACTAACCCGACAATTCCCGTCAGCCAACGCAAATCCAGCCACGCCCCAATCAGTGGGGTTTGCAACCCAAACCGGGACAGCCCAGCCAGCGTCAACAACGTCAGGAACAACGTCGTCAACAATCCAATTCCATGCACCAGCCGTTTGCCGAAATCCGTGTGAGAAGTATGGCGCGCGATAGCAGGCGTAGGATCGCGAAAAATCGTTCCTTCGGCTTCCTTGATTTCACCGAAATACACATGCGGATCAACTCGAAGCAACGCGCCGGTCGGACAATTTTCTTCGCAACTGTAAGCTTTGCGTTTCGCGCCCGGTGGATTCAAGGGTGTGTTCTGACACAAGTTGCATTTCACCGCCAGCAAATCTTCTGTCTGTTCGACGGCTGGCGGCAACGGATCAGGTTTCAGGTCGAACCATCGTTTTAACCCGGTTTTCGCGGGCGCTGGCTCCGGCTTGCGGCTGACCATCGTGATGGCGTTGTACGGACACTGTGTCGCGCAATCTCCGCAACCGATGCAGCTTTTCGGCTCAATATCCACCTGGCCGCCTGGGAAACGCCCAATGGCTCCGGTCGGGCAACCGGTCAGGCATTCCGGGTCCTGACAATGCATGCAAACCGATGGCGAAAGCAAACTCTGGAATCCGGATTTCGGTTCCAGTTTGACCGGACGTTCGACGTGAATACCTCGCCGCAGCAATCGCGATTGGCCATGCACCTGATGACAAGCCATCGAGCAATTGCCACAACGGACACACAAATCCATGTCCATCACCAACAGATTGGTCGCATCCACCAATCCGGTTTCGATCAGCGATTCCTGCGCGCTGGCAATCGGCAACGGTTGACGGCCTTCGTTCGGATTATCAGGCGCAGCCATTCCCGTAAACGCCAACAATAAGATTTCTCGCAGTTCGGGATGCTTCCGAAGCTCTGTCAAAGTGATTTCCAGAACTTCAGCGCGTCCCATCAACGTGCAAGTCTGTTCCCAGTTTCCGTCGCGCGTGATGGCTTCGACGCCGAAACAATGCGAAGGCCCGAAATACGCTTCGGCGGCTTTCGCCTTCCAGTTGCGCGGATGATTTTCCTGCGCCGTCAATTGACGAGTGACATTTCGTGGCGTGACTTTGGCCCAACCGGATTTCAAGACAAACAGGTTTTTCATCCGGTCGCCCGCGCGAAACAGCACGTGGTTTTTGCCAAACACCTTGAACTGGGAAATGGCCTCAAGCTGGCTGACGGCTTCCTTGCTGAGCTGGGTTGCGGCGGCAATGTCCTGAATCGTCGTAGCGCGTCCGTTGCGGCGATAGGTGGAATCCAGCACTTCACCAAATTTTGGCAGTTTGCGAAGCAATCGCAACGCCGGACGCTGAACTTCCAACACCTGAACGCTTTCGTCTTTGGGCGCGCGAATCGTCGCCGAACGCGGCACGCCAGCCAGCACAGACATCTCGCCGAACTGAACCCCGGCGGGAATTTCTGCGACTTTCTGCTGGCCGTTGCCGAACAGCACGTCCGCTTTGCCATTGACGACGATGTAGAACGAATTTCCGCCCCAATCGCCTTCCCGAACGATTTCTTCGCCGGGCAAATACGTCAACAACCGAACATACGGCCCGACTTTTTTGCCGTTGTAATTGCGACCGTACACGATCACTTCCAGATCGAGTTCGTAATCGTAATGCCCGTCGTGTTGTGAGGTCAGTTCGGCAATTGCGCCGATGCTTTCGATTGCAGCCAGCACCTCACGATGCTTAGTAGTCTCTTGCGGCATAAGGTTTTTGGTAGAAACAGTCCGATTGCCCGGGAGCGTGTGGGTTCAAAATGTAAGACAACGATGGCTCATGTTTATAGTCAGCTTACAACTTAGTCAATCCGCTCTTTGCGGAAATATTTTTTCGCCTGAAAAACATCATGCCAATGAAACATACAACCATAAGGAGAAACCATGAACCGAAGACTTTTTGCACTGCTCTTTTGCGCGCTGATGCTGGTGGCACTGACGCTGACCGCATCGGCGCAATCCAAACTTGGCCCAAAAGATGGAGCCGGACTTTCCGCTTCTGACCTGAATCGGGTCAAAGCCGGAGAAGCCGCGCCGGATTTCACGCTTGAAGACCAGGACGGCAATCCTGTCGCGCTGTCTGATTACAAAAACAAAAAAACCGTTGTGCTGGTGTTTTATCGTGGTTACTGGTGACCGTGGTGCGCTGCTCAGCTTGGAAAGCTGAAATCGCTACTTGAAGAAAACTACCGCAACAAAGTTGAAATCCTGGCCGTCAGCGTTGACCCGCACGACAAGGCTAAATTCCTGCGCGACAAGTTGAAAGATCAACCGGGCTTCAATTTCCCGCTTCTATCGGATGCTGATCACAAAGTGATTGATCGGTACGGTTTGCTGAACGAAAAAGCCAGTCGGCCCATTCCGCATCCGGCCACCTACGTCATTGATCGAACCGGCGTGGTGCGTTGGAAATTCGTCGAAGTGGATTACAAAGTCCGCCCATCGAACGACGACGTGCTGACCCAAATCAAAAAAATCGAGAAGTAACATGAACCAATTATCCGCCTGCAAAAAATTCCTCAGCGCATTTGCTTGCGCTGTTTTCGCCCAGTGCACATTTACCGTATTTGTCGCAGCGCAAACTGCGTCTACCTGGCAATGGCGCAACATCACGCCAGCATCCGGATTGATGCCGGAACCTCGCCGCGACGGCGAAGCGATCTATGATCCGATCGGCAAACGAATCATTCTCTTCGGCGGCAACAGTAACGCCGGTTTGAAAAACGACACGTGGGCGTTTGATCTGGCGACACGAAGTTGGACGAAACTGGACACTGTCGGCACACCACCTGCGGGGCGACTTGGATTTGATGCTGTTTACGATCCGGTTGGTCATCAACTGGTGGTTTATTCCGGGCAAGGCGCGGGCTTTTTCAACGACACATGGACGTTGAATTTGACCACGTTGCAATGGACGGATATTTCGCCCGCGTCGGACAGCGCACGCCCGAAAAAGCGTTACGGTTCAGCAGCCGTGTTCGATCCGCAAACGCGCAGCCTGGTTTCCTTCGCCGGATTCACCTCGGAAGCCGGGCGTTTTCAGGACACGCAAAGTTTTGGCTTGAGCGACAAGACCTGGTCGGATTGGACTCCGGGCGGCAGCAAACCACAAGTTCGCTGTCTGCACACCGCCGCGTTTGATCGTGTCAATCGGCGGATGATTGTTTACGCCGGACAGCGTAACGGCGCGCTCGATGACATTTGGTCGTTCGATCTGGCTTCGCGGCAATGGACGAATCTGACCCCGGCTCAACGTCCGCCCGGCAGGTTTTGGTCAACCAGCTTCGTCAACAAAGACGGTCGCTTCTTGATTTTCGGCGGTTCGGGCGCGAGCAATTTCAACGACACCTGGGAATTCAATTTGGCAACGCAAGCCTGGACGCAGCTTCAGATTGAAAATCCCCCTTCGCCGCGCAACGGAATGATAAGCATTTACATTGAAGCCGAAGACCGTTTCATCGTCATCGGCGGCACTGGCAATAGCGGCAATCTGAATGACGTTTGGGAACTCAGCCGAAAATCGCCTGCGACAGTTTCGACGGTTTCCGCCGCCAGCTTTGACGGAACAACGCTCGCGCCGGAATCAATCGTGTCCGCGTTCGGCGCAAATCTGGCAACGGGAACTCAGGCGGCAAACGTCGCTCCATTGCCGACGACCTTGGCCGGAACCAGCGTCCGCGTCAAAGATAGTTTGGGCGCCGAACGTCTGGCTCCGCTGTTTTTTGCTTCGCCTGGACAAATCAACTTTCTGATTCCCGCTGGAACTGTTGCTGGTACCGCGACAATCACCATTGTCGGCAGCGACGGTTCAATAGCAATCGGTTCGGCCCAGATTTCCAACCTCGCGCCAAGTTTATTTACTGCAAACAGCAGCGGAACCGGAGTCGCCGCCGCCGTTTTGTTGCGAATTGGCGCAAACGGTTCACAGACTGTAGAACCCGTCGCTGAATGGAATTCCGCGCTGAACCGATTCGTGGCGAGGCCGATTGATCTCGGCAATGACGGCGTTCAGGTATATTTGTTGTTGTTCGGCACAGGACTGCGGTTTCGTAGCAGCCTGTCCAGCGTCACGATTTCGATCGGCGGACAAGTCGCACAAGTGCAGTATGCCGGTCAGCAAAATGATTTTGTTGGTTTGGATCAGGTCAATGTGTTGTTACCACATTCGCTGGCTGGCCGAGGCGAAGTTGAGCTGGCGCTGACTGCGGATGGTAAACCGGCCAATGCCGTTTTACTCCATTTCAAATGAAAGGTCGGTTTCGACCTGGTGTCCGGCTTGTCACAATTCAAAAAAGACGGTTAAGCTCTTGCCGAGTTTAACCGTCTTTTTGTTTCCCTGACATTTACCTGACGCTTATGGACATCTTTACCGCAGCCACCACGCTGTTTCTGATTATGGATCCGCTTGGCAACGTGCCGGTGTTTATCTCCCTGCTCAAAAACGTTGCTCCTGACCGACGCCGCGTAGTGCTGATTCGTGAGTTGGTGATTGCCTACGCCGTGATGCTGATCTTTTTATTGCTCGGCCAGCACTTGCTGAAATTCCTAAACCTCAAACAGGAATCCATCAGTATTGCAGGCGGCATCGTGCTGTTTCTGATTGCGATTCGAATGATCTTTCCTCAGGAAGGCGGAATTATGGGCGAGCAAACCGATGAAGAACCGTTTATCGTTCCACTGGCAATTCCCATGGTCGCGGGGCCTTCGACATTGGCGGCGTTATTGCTGATGGCGCAATCTTCGCCGAAAAAGATGACGAGTTGGGTGATGGCGTTGACTGCAGCTTGGTTGGTGACGGCGGCAATTCTGCTGGCTTCACCGTTGTTTTTCCGACTGCTCAAACATCGCGGATTGACAGCGATGGAACGATTAATGGGAATGCTGCTGGTAATGATGTCCGTGCAAATGTTCCTGAACGGACTGGCTGAGTATCTGAATAAGTAACTCTTACCAACAGCATTCGCCGGTTATTTGGCAGCTTGCTTCGAGATCATCGGCTTCAGGCAATAGATGATGTAATCGCCACGTTTTCGATATTCGTCCGTGTTGATGGAATCCAGATTATCCACCGGAACCACAGAGACGATTTTGACTTTGGCTTTTGGTGAACGGCGAATGACTCGCGACGCAGTGCCAAGCTTGTAATCGCTGTGAAACGCGCCGTTGTAATGAACGATGACGTTTTTCGGTTGCGAAGCATTCGGAGCCGGAATCGCGGCAGAAATCGCTTCGGCCATCGTTTCGTCTTTCAGGCATTGCGAGAAGTAAAACTTTTCGACCATCGCTTTTTCTTCGGCGACTTTCTTCTCGTCCTTTTTCTCGTTGGCCTTGGCATCGCCTGCCGGATGGCTGCTCATCGCCTCAGTAAAACGTTTGAAGTAATCATCAAACGGGCATTGATATTGTGCGGCAACGAATTTTCGATCAGTTTCATTCAAGGAATTGATGGAGTCCAACCCCTGCCGTGAAATCTGCGAAGCCAATCGGCGAGGAATGTTGCTGGCAATCACCGGCCAGTTGTGCGCTCGCGCCATTTCGACCAACGGACGATAATCCGTCGCGTAACGTGGCCAGGGACGAGAAGATTTCAAAAATGCTTCTTCGCTAAGCTTGCCAGCAAGATATTCATTGAGAGATTGCTGCACGTCTCGTTCGAACATCTCCAGCGAAACCGTGACAGCGACCTTACGCCGAAGCAAGCCATCAAGTATGGCCCGCTCCAATTTATGCGTCGCCGGATCGTCATGTTGTTCGCCGACAAAGACAACATCCACCTTGGTCAGTTCAGCCAACATGGCCTCAAAGTCCGTAAATTTTTTTTCCTTTGAATTGTAAACCCGTTGTGGTACGAAACCTGAACCGGTTTGATGAGGGCTTTGGGGTTGAGCGGCTGCGATCTGTGCGCAACCTGTAAGCAGAACTAGCAGAGCTAACATCCTTATTTTAGGGGTCATCGAAAAACGCCTTTCACAAAATGCATTTGGAATTGAGTTATTGAAATCAATTGCAGTATACCTATCGTTCCAGATTTTCAAAATGTGGTTTCAAAATGAACATGCCCTCTCAACTAAACAAAACCAACGATTCACCTCTGAAGCCAGAGCGCGCGACTCACTTGCTGTTAGGGGAAAAAGGCGAACGGCTGGCGGCGGATTACCTCGAGCGGCACGGGTATCGAATCGTTGTCACCAACTTCATCTTGCCCATTGGTTACAGCCTGCAAGGACGGCAGGTCACAGGCGAAATAGACATCGTGGCATACGATGAAACAGCAAAGCCATTTGCCCTGGCTTTCATCGAAGTCAAAACACGCACTCGAACCGACATTGCTGCCCCGGAAACAGCTGTTGATCGTCGAAAACAGAGACAAATCATTCGCACTGCCCGGTTATATCGTCGGCTGATGGCCGTACAAGAAGAACCTTACCGTTATGATGTTGTCACCGTGGTTGCGGTCCCCCATGAGGCGCCCGAAATTTCATTGCTGCGTGGATTTTTTACTGAGACGCAATTTGCTTGGAGTCAGCGAAACGAAGTCAAGTTCTGATGGGCAAGGGATTTTCTTCGGTGCCCCCGTTGACAAAATACAGATGCTTCGGTAAAAAGTCGTTTCCGTTAGCGGGAGTAACTCAGTGGTAGAGTGCAACCTTGCCAAGGTTGAAGTCGCGGGTTCAAATCCCGTCTCCCGCTCCATCATTTCTCAATCAGAATCCCGAGATGCGGCGAAGGCGACTGTCAGAACTTTCGTCCTGACGTTTTCTGAGAATGCTGACTCCTCAACATTTTCTGTTCCGAGAGTTTGTGCAACTCACTAAACCAAATTCCTTCGCCGCTTTGCTTCTGCCAAACTAAAAACAACAGCCCTTTTCTCTTGCAACTGTTAAGCAGGCTTACAGGCTTAAACGAATTAAATGTAAAAAGATTGTGCGAAATCTGCAAGGCTTGTGCTAGACTCCCGTTCGGAGTTTGCAGCTCCCCCTAGACTCGTTACCCCAAAAGTTCTTCCGCCCCATATCCGATTCGCGACATTCAGCGTCCGATCGTCCAGCGCAAGACGTTTTGAGTTAGTAACTTTCGTGAGAGCGGTTGAAACGTTCCTTGGAACGTCATGCTTACACTATTGCAGCCGTGTGCTGCCAAACCTTTTTTCTTTTTTATCTGAATCTCGACTATAGATTTGTTGGGTCAGGAACCGGAAGGTGACTTATGAAAGCTAAATTAATCAAAAAAGATTCTCCTTTGCAGGAGCAATTAAAAAAAGCACGCAAGAACAAAAAACTTCGCAAAAAAACCAATGCCGCACGCACGGCTTTTGAAATTACAACTGAGTGGTTGAAGTCCCGCAGGGATGAAACAGCAAATGCTCGCGAATCGTTCGCCGCACTGTTCACCAACACAGACCCTCAATCGGCCTAAGGCTACATTTTCGATCTCCCCTTTCCTCAATTACTCTTCGTTTTCCCAGCGACGTAGCACGATTGATGAGTTGTTAAACCGGCAGGCTCATCAATCGTAAACAGACATTTTTGTCTTTTTCACCCTCGCCCAATGATAAACTCTTTCTAGGACGTAGCAACTCAGCTACAATCACTTTCCGCTCGAATTTACCGATCTTCAATTCACAACAACGCGAGACAGGAAACTGCGAAGGAGCAATGAATGAGTACTCTTCAACCGAAGAAAGAGCATAAATTTACGTTTGGTTTGTGGACAGTGGGAAATCCCGGACGCGATCCATTTGGCGAACCGACTCGCCAGCCGATTTCTCCCGTCACCATTGTCGAACGATTGGCCAAGCTCGGCGCTTACGGCGTCAACTTTCACGACAATGATCTGGTTCCGATTGACGCCTCGCCTGCCGAACGCGACAAGATCGTCAGCGATTTCAAAAGGGCATTGAATGACAATGGAATGGTTGTGCCAATGGCCACCACCAATCTGTTTGGCGATCCAGTGTTCAAAGACGGAGCCTTCACCTCCAACGATCCGCGAGTTCGCTTGTATGCGATTCAGAAAACCATGCGCTCGATGGACTTAGGCGCAGAAGTCGGAGCCAAAATTTACGTTTTCTGGGGTGGACGCGAAGGCGCAGAAGTGGATGGAGCAAAAGATGCCCGCGAAGCCATCAAATGGTTTCGCGAAGCAATCAATTTCTTGTGCGAATACTCCATTTCGCAAGGATATGGCTATAAATTCGCAATGGAAGCCAAGCCCAATGAACCGCGCGGCGACATTTACTTCCCTTCCACAGGCTCTTATCTGGGCTTCATCAACACGCTCGATCATCCAGAAATGGTCGGCGTCAATCCTGAAGTCGGTCATGAACACATGGCCGGGCTGAATTTTTATCACGTTGTCGCCCAGGCCATCGAAGCCGGAAAACTCTTTCATATTGATCTGAATGACCAAAAGGGTTGCCGCTTCGATCAGGATTTGCGCTTCGGGTCAGAATCCTTGAAGGGAATGTTCTTCCTGGTCAAGTTGCTGGAAGAAGCCTATGACGGGCCGCGCCATTTCGACGCTCATGCGTATCGCAGCGAAGACGAAGAAGGCGTATGGGACTTTGCTGCAGGTTGCATGCGCACGTATCTGATCCTGAAAGAAAAAGCGCAGCAGTTCAATGACGATCCCGATATTCAATCGCTATTGGCTGAAATCAAAGCCACCGATTCAAGTTTTGATCCAATTCCGGTCAAATTCACGCCGGAACGCGCTAAACAGATCAAAGAGTTGAATCTGGACCGTGTGGCGTTGTCGCGCAAACGGCTTCCCTACGAAAAGTTGGATCAACTAGTCGTTGACCTGTTGCTCGGCATTCGATAGCGAATTGTTCAGAGTTCAAGACTTCGCTTGATGATTTAGACAAGTCGAAGCTTGAACTCTGAATTGTCTTTTTCGACCTCCCTTCAAAATGCATTACAGAAAATTCGATCACACGGATTTTGCCTGTTCCGAAATTGGGTTGGGCTGTTGGCAACTTGGCGCTGATTGGGGCGAAGTTCCCGACCAACAAGCGTTCGAGATTTTGGCCAAGGCTGTCACTTGCGGTGTCAATTTTTTCGATACGGCGGACGTGTACGGCGATGGTCGCAGCGAAACGCTGATTGGCAAGTTCCGACGATCAGCCAACGCTGATCTGTTCATCGCCACCAAACTCGGTCGTCGCGGGATTTATCCCAACAACTACACCGAAGCAACAATTCGCGCGGCGACGGAAGAATCATTACGACGCTTGCAAATGGATGCGCTTGATCTGACGCAACTTCATTGCGTTCCAACTGAAATCCTGCGGCAAGGCGAGGTCTTCGACTGGCTCAGAAAGCTGAAAGACGAAGGCAAAATCAAACACTTCGGAGCCAGCGTTGAATCCATGGAAGAAGCGCATCTTTGCCTGAAGCAAGATGGCCTGGCTTCGCTGCAAATTATCTTCAACATCTTTCGGCAGAAACCGATTGCTGACTTGTTTGAAGCGGCCAAAGCCAAATCCGTCGCCTTGATCGTTCGGCTGCCGCTGGCGAGCGGTTTGCTCGGCGGCAAGCTGACCAAACAATCTCGTTTTGCCGAAGGTGATCATCGCAATTACAACCGTGATGGGCAGTTTTTCAACGTTGGCGAAACCTTTGCGGGATTGCCGTTCGAGCTTGGCGTCGAACTGGCTGACGAGCTTCGCCAATTTGTCCCCGAAGGCCAGACAATGGCGCAATGGGTAATGCGATGGATTCTGGATCACGACGCCGTAACAGTCGTGATTCCCGGAGCTACGCAAGTTCAGCAAGTCGCCGACAATGCCTCTGCGTCGGAATTGCCGCCGCTCTCCGACGCACAGCATCGGCAGCTTCGTGAGTTTTACGAACAGAAAGTTGCGCACCACATTCGCGGGCCGTATTAACCGCGCAGACCATCAACCTCAAAAAAATCGGACTACGTTTATGACACCCACTCTGTCGCCCCAACCTCCCGTTACCAAGAAAGAGATTTTTGGCTGGTGCATGTACGATGTTGCGGATTCGGCTTTCACGACGGTCATTGTCACTGCATTGTATGCGCTTTACTTCGGCACGGTTGTCGTGGGCGATCCCAATCAGGCGGATTATTTGTGGGGCTGGGGA
>JAEUQP010000180.1 GCA_016789645.1 Acidobacteriota bacterium
TGCGTCAAAAACCACGGATCAATGCCGGTCAATTCGTTTAACTCTTCGATTGTCCAACCGCGCTCGAACGCCGCGTGAATGTAATGAATGCGCTCGGAGTTGGGAATGATGAGTTTGCGGCGCAAGGTTTCGTCGTCCACGTAACCGACATAAGGCGAATTGCGTCGTTCCAGACTGCGAACGCCTTTCAGGAACGCTTCCTTGAACGTGCGACCAATCGCCATTGCTTCGCCGACGGATTTCATCTGGGTGCCCAACAAGTCTTCGGCGCCGGGGAATTTTTCAAACACCCACTTTGGAATTTTGACGACGACGTAATCAATCGTCGGTTCAAACGAGGCCGGAGTTTTCTTGGTAATGTCGTTCGGGATTTCGTCCAGCGTGTAGCCGACGGCCAGCTTGGCGGCAATTTTGGCAATCGGGAATCCGGTGGCTTTCGAAGCCAGCGCCGATGAACGCGACACGCGCGGATTCATTTCGATGATGCGCAAACTGCCGTCGCGCGGATTAACGGCGAACTGGATGTTCGATCCGCCGGTTTCGACGCCAACTTTGCGAATGATTTTGATCGCGGCGTCGCGCATCATCTGGTATTCGCGGTCGGTCAGCGTTTGCGCCGGAGCGACCGTGATCGAATCTCCGGTGTGAACGCCCATCGCGTCGAAGTTTTCAATCGAACAAATGATGACGACGTTGTCGGCCAGATCGCGCATCACTTCCAGTTCGTATTCTTTCCATCCGATGATGGATTCTTCGACCAGCACTTCGCTGATCGGGCTGGCCGTCAATCCGCGTTCGACGATTTCTTCAAACTCTTCGTAATTGTAGGCGATGCCTCCGCCCGTGCCGCCGAGCGTGAAACTGGGGCGTAGAATGATGGGAAAATCAATTTCTTCGGCGGCAAGACGCGCTTCTTCCATGTTGTGGCAGAACCGTGCTTTGGGCATTTGCAATCCGATCTCGTCCATCGCCTGTTTGAACAGCAAACGATCTTCGCCGACTTTGATCGCGTCCAGTTTCGCGCCGATCAGTTCCACGCCGTATTGCTTCAGCACGCCGCTTTCAGCCAGTTTGACGGTCAGGTTCAACGCCGTTTGTCCGCCGACGGTTGGCAATAACGCATCCGGGCGTTCGCGTTCGATGATGGCGGTGGCGGCTTCGACCGTCAGCGGTTCGACGTAAGTGCGGTCGGCCAATTCCGGGTCGGTCATAATCGTCGCCGGATTGGAATTGACCAGCACGATTTCATAACCTTCCTGTTTCAAAGCGCGGCAGGCTTGAGTGCCGGAATAGTCAAATTCGCAAGCTTGGCCGATGACAATCGGGCCAGAGCCGATAATCATAATTTTTTTGAGATCGGTTCGTTTGGGCATTTCAGTCCGCGATGTTTGGATTGGGATTTGGAATCGAGGCTGGAAAGTAACACACCCAACCCGCTGAGCAAAGCAGCGCACCAGTGGCATTAGGCGAGTTGATTTCAGCGATTACGCAAATTCAACTCGGCCAGTTTCCATTGCGGCCATTTGGAAACGAAGCTGTACCGGTTGGTGGCTTGCGCCAACCCTTCGACGCGATTGGCTCCGCATTGCGGGCATTCGGCATGCAATCCGCGCGAAACGCTTCGGCAGACAATGCAAACGGTGAATTCGGGCGAAAAGGTGATGGCCGAAACTTTGGTTTGATGAAATGCCTGGCGGACGAATTCGGCAAGCTCAGCGGCTTGCGGCAGCGATTGGCCAAGGTGAATGTTGCTGGTGGAATTCCAGATCAACTTGCCTTGCAACGCGCCTTCGATGCTCAACCGGGTGATGGGATCGGCGGATGAATTCACCGGGAGTTTGGCGGAGTTGGTGTAAAACACGCCGTCAGTTTCTTCGTCGGACGCTGGATCAGTTTCAATCGGGCGATTGAGCGCCTGCGCGACGGCTTCGTTGCCGAACCGTCGAGCGTCCAATCTGGCCAGACGATTCGGCGCAATCAAATCGTGAGATTCAGATATCAGAAACCGGACTTTGTGTTTTACCGACAACCGCGCGGTTTCGGCGTGCAAATGCTCAATGACGCTAACGGCGAATTCCTGAGCCGTAGTCGAACGTTCGATGGATTCGCCAGTGATGAATTGCGCCAGTTCGGCCAATCCCACCGGACAGATGGCGTGCGACGTCCAACTGAGTGGCAGAAACGGTTCCTTATCGGGACGCATCGCCAGCATTGCCAGCGGCCCGGCTTCGCCGCGCGCCAGCAGTTTTTCCAGAAAAATGCGTTTTTCCAGTGAAGCCTGTGCGGCCAGTTCCAATAAGCCACTCAGCAGTTCAAACGCCTTCGATTCGCTGTGTTCCGCTTGATACCCGATGCGAGGCAAATTGATGGCAACCGAGGAGAAAATTGCCGCTCGCCATTGCCAGCTTTCAGGAGTAACAGATGTGGCAGTATTGGCCGAAGCACCGCTTCCCGCGCGTTGCAGCTTTTCGCCGCTGACGCCAAAGCGCGATGAAAACGCCGAAGCCGCTTCGTCACCATTGCGCCGGTCAAAAGCCAATACAACACCGCCGCGTTCCGAAGCCGCACGGCAAACCAATTCCAGCACATTCTGATTGGCGTCGTTTTCAAAAAACGAATCGGTCAGATGCAACACTGGGCGCGAGCCAATGAACGGCAAGCCTTGTCCGTCGCCTTCCAGATAAACTTCAAAAATCGCTTTCAGAAATTCGCGCGCGGTTTCGGTCATCGCGCCGTAATTGGAAGTGAACTTTTCGCCGCCTGCGCCGACAACCGGCAGTTCGCGCAAATACGCGGGCGTGTCCCAATCCAGATGCAAATCGCAACGAACCGGCTGGCCTCCGCGCGCGACAACCGGCGCGGACAGTTCAAACAACAACCCTTGCGCAAGCTGTTTGATCTCGCGCTGGCTTAACCCTGTCAGCATCGGCGCAAACGCAAAATTGACCGAATCCCATGCCAGCGCGTCACTGAAATAGCCTTGTAACGCTGCGGTGTACATCACCAAATGCGAAGACAACACTTCCGCGCGTTTAGCCGGACGCGAACCAACCAAACCGCCGGGCAAACGAATGCCAAGCCGTTTGATGAAATCAATTGAACCGATCATTGCCGTAGGCCGATCAATTTCGCCCAAATCTTCCAGATATAAATCGCCCGACAGATGAGCATTGGCGACGGCATCGGAAAACACCGTCAGGATGGCGTATTCGCGTTTGATGGCTTCGGCCAGAGCCAGACTGGTTCCTTCGGGGCCGTGCAATCGAGTGGTGTCGTTGACGCCGGTTTGAATCATGCGATCCACGTCGAACAACGGCACGCCCAACCGGGAATGTTTTCGGTATTCGGCGACAAGACCGTATTCCAGCAATCGCGCATCCACCAGACCGCGAATCAATGGGGCCGTCAGCGCCCGAATGCCGGAACGTTCGATTTGATCTTGGACTTCCTGGCTGATTTGCGCGGCCAGTTCCGGCGACAATCCGGTTTCCAGCACCAGCGCATCGGTGATTCGTTGGGGATCGAATCGAACAACGCTTTCGTCCGATTGGCGGACCAGCAATTCGGTTTCTGTTTGCGAAATGCTTTCTTTGTCTAGAACACTGCTCATAACACTGGGGAAATAACTGCTCAATTCAATCTGCAATTTGAAAACCATTCACCAGATGATTCAACGGCCCTGCACCGTGTCCCAGGTTTGGAGCGGATTGCAGCACCGCTTCCAGATAGCGTTTGGCTTGCGCGATTGCTTCCGTGACTTCACAACCGTTCGCCAGCAATGCCGCAATCGCCGACGACAAAGTGCAGCCGGTTCCGTGTGTGTTTCGTGTGGCAATTTTCGGAGCGCGAAACAATCGAAACTCGTCACCATCAAACAACACGTCCGTCGCTTCGTTCAGCAAATGGCCGCCTTTCACCAGCACACTTCGATTGCGGATTGCGGATTGCGGATTGCGGATTTTCGGGTTCGCAAGTTCGTAAATCCGTTCTGCTGCACGTTTCATTCCGTCCAGGTCGTTCACCTCAAAACCAGTCAGCCGTTCGGCTTCGGCCATGTTGGGAG
>JAEUQP010000262.1 GCA_016789645.1 Acidobacteriota bacterium
TCGTTGGAAACCGTCGGATACACATAAAAACAATCAATCGGTGCATCCGGATTCGCCTTCCATTTTTCTTCTTTCAATTTGCCGTCCGCAGCCACAACGGTGGTCGTCAAATCCACCGCGCAGGCATCGGTTCTGCCCGGACGGCACAGCCAGGTTTCCCCTTTGCCGTAATCGTTTTTCTCCGTTTGAGCCAGCACGTGGTGGGATGCAGCAAACACAGCAGTGAACACCAAAGCAAGAATGAAACGTGTCATCGGGTTTCTCTCCTCGGGATTGAAGATCGTTTTGAGTTTTTTCTGCGTCGCAAGTTCGTTAATGGATGTGTATTATTGCCGTTTGGCGATGCTCCGTGAAGAGCCGCCGCGAAATTATTTTCTCTTTTCTTCATCTTCAAGAGGTACGTTTTTGCAATCATCGCATTCAGATTCATCGGCAGATTCATCTACAGATTCATCCGCAGCAGCAAACCGGATGGTAAAAGCCTCAGATTCCTACGAGTCTTCGCCCTTCGTCCAAGACAACCACACCCTGACGGGCAATTTTCGCCGCCATTCGAATTTTCATTCAAACTTTTTAGATCAAAACCGCGATGTGATCGTGTATTTGCCGCCCAATTACGAAGCTTCTGAAAGCTACAAAGTTTCTCAAAGCCATGAAGACGCAACTCGACGCTTTCCGGTTTTGTATTTGAATGACGGCCAAAACCTGTTCGATGCGACAACGGCATTCAATGGAGTGGAATGGGGCGTGGACGAAACCGCTCAGCGATTGATTTTAAGCGGCAGGATCGAACCGCTGATCATCGTCGGCGTTTACAACACCGGAGCCGACCGGATTGACGAATACACTCCAACGGTGGATTCGCGCCAGAAACGCGGCGGCAAAGCGGGTCAATACGGACGTTTTTTGACCGAAGAATTGAAGCCCTTCATTGATCACAGGTATCGCACCTTGACCGGGCCGGAATTCACAGGGCTTGGCGGTTCTTCCCTGGGAGGGTTGCTGACGCTGTATCTGGGGTTGAAATATCCGAACGTGTTCAGCCGGTTGATGGTCATGTCGCCTTCGGTCTGGTGGGATCACTGGTGGATTCTGAAGTTCGTCCAGCACCTCAGAGCCAAACCGACAACGCGCATCTGGCTGGACATCGGCACGAAAGAAGGAAAGTTCACACCTGGGGTCGTCCGACAATTGCGCGATTTGCTGTTGATGCAAGGCTGGCGTCTGGACGCTGATTTGAAGTTTATGGAAATTCGTGGCGGCCAACACACCGAAGCCGCCTGGGCCAAACGCGTCGAACCGGCTTTGCGATTCCTGTTTCCCAAACAACGTCGGAAGTGAGTGTGTGCATGATCGTTTCTCCGTGGAGCCAATTGAGCGAAATAGAACAGTTCGCCTTGTCGCCGAAGCTCGCCGGATTGCGCGACGCTGAACTGGTCTCAAGCGATTGGCCGGAACTTTGCGCCGAACGATTCAATCAGTTTGTCATCGAATTCGACCCGACCGGCGCGCTTAACCATTCTGGCACGCTCGAAAATTTCCTGACAGCGCAGAACTTCATTGCGCATGTGGGTGGGCTGGACAATTCCGCGTTGTGGCAACAGGTTGCCGAAATCAAAGGGTTTCGGCGCAGTTATCTGGAATTGACGGTTTGGGATCGAACGGAGTTTTTGCGTGTGTTGGCCGAGTTGGAGTACGTCATCAACCGCGAACCGTTTTGGACCATTCACAAATTCGACAGTGCGCGCGAAATCACGGAATTTTCCCATCATCCCGCGCTGCATTTCGCCAACGACCGAGCCAACGAGCGAGAGTACGGCGAAAACTATTTTTTCGTTCATTGGGATCGAACATCCCCCTGGTTCCGACAATCGAACTGGCCACTCAACCGGTTGCCGGGAATGCGTCTGGCTGAACAGGCGTTGGCAGGGTTTCTGCACCGATATGGCTGTGCCTGCCCGCACACCGTCCGC
This sequence comes from Acidobacteriota bacterium, assembly GCA_016789645.1. Taxonomy (GTDB): domain Bacteria; phylum Acidobacteriota; class Blastocatellia; order RBC074; family RBC074; genus RBC074. The sequence continues at coordinate 1,974 of JAEUQP010000262.1, forward strand.
GATCACCTTTCTCAACGCCTGTTGGGAAATAGACAGAATTCACGAGATTGAGCAGGATTTGCCACAACCTCTTCCGGCCAAATCTTCATCTTGTTGAATCTTGAAAATCCTGTCTGAAAACTTTCCGATCTCAATTTATGAAGACGGTTGATGCCTGGTCCAGCCGCGCTTTCAGCCATTCGGTGACATCGTCCAGGCTTTCCGCTGAAACTTCGTGCCCCATCGGATATTCGCGATAGGTCAAATCAACCGGCAATTCCGACAATGCCGCGCGGGTTTCGCGGCCATGGCTGATCGGCAACACATTGTCTTGCGTGCCGTGCAGAACAAAAATCGGCAGTCCGAGCAATGCATCCTTGTCCTGAATCTGATGAATGGTTTGCGGCATCAAGCGTCCACTCATAGCCACGACGGCGGCGGCAGTTCCCGGATGCGTCAACGCCACGGCCAGACTCATCATCGCTCCCTGACTGAACCCGACCAAATACACCGCGTTCGGATCGCAATCGTACGCCGTGACTATTTCGTCAATGAACGCTTTGAGCGTTTGCCGAGCCGATTCGACTTCCGCCGGATCAACCGCAATTCCCTGCGGTGTGAATCCCAGATTGAACCAGGCATACCCGCCCATCATTCCGCGCAGCCCTATTGGCGCGCGCGCGCTGACCACCAGAAAGCGTTCGTCCAGATAGGGAACCAACGAAAACAAATCGTCTTCGTTCGCGCCGTATCCATGCAACAGCAACAACAGCGGAGGTTTTTTGCTGCCTTCGATTCGAGGCAACGCCGTGTGATGAAACAAAGAAACGTTATTTGTACTCATTTATGAATCAAACTTTCCGAGATGGATTCAAAACACCGTCGCCAGACTTTTGACCAGGCGCGGTTTCAATCCGACGTAGCCTTGATCGCCCGCCACCAGATCGCGCAGCACTTCTCGGATGCCACGATGGCGTTTGGCGAATTGCACCATTCGTTCGGTCAATCGCGCTCCGGCAAAGTTGCCGTAATAGAACCGGTCGCTCAATTGCGCCGCACGACGAAGCTCGGCGCCGAATTCGGCGCGCCACATTGGATCGTAATCCGCCACGCGCGTTTTCATCGCTTCGGCCAGCAAGTCCGCCGATTTGATGGCGTAATAAATTCCTTCGCCGGTCAGCGGATCCACAAACCCCGCCGCATCGCCAATAAGCGCCCAGTGCCCCGCCGCGTCACACGCTTGCAAACGATCCCAGGTGGAAACATCCAACGCGGGCAAAATCGCCGCATAAAAATTCGTGTTGGCAGTGGTGTTGCCTTCTGCGTTTCGGATTTCACGCGCCGCTGCCGGGTCTTCGGTTTCGATGTAAGCCAACAGCTTTTCTTTCAATCGCGCGGGCGGCATTTCCTGATAACCGCTGGCAATCCCGTACGACAAATGATCGTGACGCGGAAACAACCACAAATACCCGCTGGCGTCATCCAGATACTTTACGTCTACGCGCGAAACCGGTTTGCTTGAACGCACGTGCCAGCCTAGCGCATAGGCAAAATCTTTCGCCTCGAATTTCACGCCAACGCGGCGGCGAATGACGCTGCTGGCGCCATCGGCTCCGACCAGAAAATCCGCCGTAAATTCGCCCGCCGATGTTTCCAGTAACCAATGTCCGTTGCTGAAATTCGTTTTTTCAACGCGCGCCACGCGAAGTTGCGCGCCTGCGGCAACGGCTCGCTGCCGCATCATCTCGGCGAGTTCGCGCCGCGAATAAATGGCGAATTCGTTGCT
>JAEUQP010000242.1 GCA_016789645.1 Acidobacteriota bacterium
ACGGAATTTCCGATGTTTGAATACCACGAAGAAGACAAACGCTGGTACGCCAAACATCACCCGTTCACGTCGCCGCGCGATGAAGACGTGGAAAAACTGAGCGGCGGCGATCTGGGTTCGGTTTACGCCAAAGCCTACGATCTGGTGCTGAACGGCAAAGAGCTGGGCGGAGGCTCCGTTCGTATTCACCGTTCGGACGTGCAGGCGACGGTGTTCAAAGCCCTGGGCTTGAGCGAAGAAGAAGCACGCGAAAAATTCGGCTTCTTCCTGGATGCGCTGAGCTACGGCACACCTCCGCACGGCGGTATCGCGCTCGGCTTGGATCGTCTGGTGATGCTATTGGCCAAAGCCGGTTCGTTGCGCGATGTCATCGCCTTCCCGAAAGTTTCGACGGCGTCGGATATGATGACCGACTCGCCCAGCGAAGTCGCTCCCGCGCAATTGGCGGAACTGAAGATCAAAACACTTGCTTAGACAAGTCAGTGATAAGGAGTCAGGCATGGCAATCTTGATGCTGCTTCTTTTATGGAATTGGCCGGTAATTCCGGCCTTTCAATCAACAGAGGTTGAAGTTACGGGAACAAAGGTAAAACTGACTCCGCCATCAAGCCTGAAACCAGCCAACCAGTTTCCAGGGTTCTTTGATGAAGAGACTAACGTTTCAATCATGGTGACGGAAATGCCCGCGCCATATTCTGAGGTGATTAAGACCTTCACCAAAGAATCTCTGGCCACCAAAAACATCTCGCTGATCAGCAAAGAAGACGTTTCGATTGGCGGCATTCCTGGGCAACTGCTGCATGTTCGCCAGCTAGCGCAACTCTATGTGTTGAAATGGATCGTGATCACCGGAAATGACAAAGAAGTTGTTCTGATCGTAGGTACTTTTCCGGAAGCATTGAAATCGCAGTGGTCTTTGCCGATACGAAAATCTGTTTTGAGTGCTAGATGGAATGCAACGGCGAAAACTGATCCTTGGGTCGGTTTGCCCTTCGTAATTCAGGACGCCCCTGAACTGAAATTCGCCAAGCGGATGTCCAGTGCGGTGGCGCTGACCACAAACGGCGAACTTCCTGGAAAGCCCAACAACGATCCTCTTTTTATTGTTGCCCCAGCCATTTCACGCGTCACGGTTGCCGACCAAAAAGAATTTGCAGAAAAACGCCTCTACCAACACGAGGGAGTTTCTATTACCAGGATCAAACATACGGCTGAAGTAATGATCGCTGGCTTGCGTGGCTACGAAATTGTTGCTGAAGGCAAACAAACTAAACCTCCGTTAGGTTCAACCATCATCTACCAAACTATGTTGTTTGACGACGACTCTTATTTTCTGATGGTGGGCTTTGCTCCAGCAGACAAGGAAAACCAATATCTGGAGATCTTTCGCAGGGTTTCAAGAACCTTCCGAAAACAATGAACTGCTGATTAGTAGCAAAACACTGGCAGCCCAATCCTGTCTTTCCCCATTCAGCTTGGTTGTTTATACTGCGCCTTACATTTCATCGGGTACACCATTCACAAGCAAACACTATGTTCGACAAATTACGCGAAGAGTGCGGCGTCTTCGGGATTTACGGCCACGAAGAATCTGCGCGGCTCACTTATCTTGGCCTGTACGCGTTGCAGCATCGCGGACAGGAATCGGCTGGCATTGTGTCTTCCGACGGCGAACGGCTTCACGCCGAACGCGGCATGGGCTACGTCGGCGACATTTTTCAGGAAGAAAATCTGGCGCGCCTGCCCGGACGTTCGGCCATCGGCCACGTGCGATATTCCACCGCGGGCAAAGTCAGTCTGAACGAAGCGCAACCGTTTTCCGTCAAATGCAGCTTTGGCCAGATCGCACTTTGTCATAACGGCAACCTGCCCGACGCCATTGAAGCCCGCCAGCAACTGGAACGCGACGGCGCGATTTTCTCTTCGACCTCAGACACAGAAGTTGTGCTGCATCGCATCGCGCGTTCGCGCGCAGGCGACGTGGTCGAAGCCATCGCCGAAGCGCTGCGAAACGACGAAGGCGCATTTTCGATGCTCTTTGTCACGCCGGACAAATTGATCGCTGCGCGCGACCCGCGCGGATTTCGCCCTTTGTGCATGGGCGAACTGGAAGGCGCGACGGTGTTCGCGTCGGAAACTTGCGCGTTTGATTTGATCGGAGCGAAGTACATACGCGATGTCGAGCCCGGCGAAATTGTCGTGGTCGAAGCCGACGGCATTCGGTCGCTGAAGCCATTCGCCGCGCGCACGACTTCGCATTGCATTTTCGAGCATGTGTATTTTTCGCGGCCTGATTCGCTGGTCTTTGGTCGCAGCGTCAACAAGAGCCGTCATTTGTTTGGTCGCCATCTGGCGCGCGAACATCCTGCCAATGCGGACATTGTCGTTCCGATTCCCGATTCCGGCGTCGCCGCCGCGATTGGTTTTGCCGCTGAATCCGGCCTGAAGTTCCGGTTTGGCTTGATGCGAAATCATTACGTCGGTCGCACGTTCATCGAACCGCGTTCGTCCATTCGTCATTTCGGCGTGAAGATTAAACTCAATCCGGTGCGCGACCTGATCGAAGGCAAACGCGTCGTGTTGATTGACGATTCGATCGTGCGCGGCACGACGTCCAAAAAGATCGTCAAGATGGTGCGCGACGCCGGCGCGCGCGAAGTTCACATGCGCATCAGTTGTCCGCCGACGATTGCGCCGTGTTATTACGGCGTAGACACGCCAACGCGCGAGGAGTTGATTGCCGCGCAAAATTCCGTTGAGGAAATTCGCCAGTTTTTGGAAGCCGATTCGCTGGGATATTTGAGTATGCAGGGCATGCGGGAAGCGGTTGGCGATATCGCCGCCGAGTCGAAATTCTGCACGGCGTGTTACACAGGCCAGTATCCGACGCAATTGGGTGTAAACGTCATGACTTCGCGGCAGCGCGAATCCATAGCCGCTGATTGATAATGCGCGTTCTGAAAGTTCTTTTTGCCATTCTGGTCGTCGCCGCGATCATTGCCGGAATCTTGTATTGGCTGCGCCGGTATCGAACCGAACCGCCACCGACTCCGACGCCGTTTGAAACCAAAGGCAGGTTGCAAATCGTCGCGTTGGACGTGGGGCAAGGCGACGGTTTTTTGATTATTTCGCCCGGCGGCAAAACCGTGCTGGTTGACGCCGGAAATGCCCGCGCAGGCGATGACGTCGTTGCGGCCTTGCAGCGCCGCAATTTGCGAACCATTGATCTGGCCGTGGCAACGCATCCCCACGCCGATCACATTGCGGGGTTGCGCCGCGTGATTGGTAAATTGACGGTCAAACAACTGCTCGACAGCGGCCAATCGTTCGCCAGCGCGGAATACGAAAAGCTATTGCGCGCGGTAAAGGAACGAAAGGTCGCTTATATCAAAGCGGGCAAAGGCCAGACCTTCGACCTGGATTCCGGCGTGCGGCTGGAAGCGTTCAATCCGCGCGGTAACGGCCAATGGATTACCAACGTCCGCGAAGGCGGCAGCGTGGAAAATGCGAATTCGGTGGTGTTGCGATTGACGTACGGCAATTTCACCATGCTCTTCACCGGTGACGCCGAAGCCGAAACCGAAGCGGAACTGGTCAAAGCGAAACTGCCGATGCGGGCGCAGGTTTTGAAAGTCGGGCATCACGGGTCGCGCCACGCCACCAGCGAACGATTTCTAAATGCCGTCAACCCCGAAGCCGCGATCATTTCCTGCGGCGCGGACAATCGGTACGGGCATCCATCGCAACCGACGCTGGATCGGCTGAAAAGATCGAACGTGCAGGTTCACCGCACCGATTTAAGCGGCGAAATCACCATCGTTTCTGACGGCAACACGTTTCAGGTGACCACCAATCGGCAAACCAACCTGGCGGCGTTGTGGGTGGGGCGAATCGAACTCGATGATGTGTTGGCGCAACCGCAAAAAGCCGCATCGGCCAAAGCCGGGCTGAAAGGCAAGGAAATTGACTGACGAACGCAACAATTCCACCTGCTTCAAAGCGTTCATTGACCGCGTCGAAAATGGACTGGCCGTGCTTGTCGCCAGCGACGACAGCGGATTGCAATTCGATGTTCCGCTTGACCGGTTGCCTTCAACGGCCAAAGCCGGAGATCATCTGACCGTCAGTTTTCAGTTTGACGCAGATTCTGCTGAAGCCACGCTTCGGCGAATCAACGAACTTCAACGCGAACTCGCACAACCTACTCAACCGGACAATTTCAAATTATGAACCACTCAATTACTTATAAAGACGCGGGCGTGGACATTGACGCCGCCAACATCGCCACTGCGCGAATCAAAAAACTGGCGCGTTCAACCTTTAATGAAAATGTCATGTCGGAAATCGGCAGCTTTGGCGGCATGTTCAGCGGATTGTTCAACGATGTGCGTGAACCGGTACTGGTGGCAAGCTGCGACGGTGTCGGCACCAAGCTGAAAATCGCCTTTGCCGCAGGCATTCACGACACGGTTGGTTATGATCTGGTGGCGCACTGCATCAACGACATTCTGGTGCAGGGAGCGCGGCCCATGTTCTTTCTGGATTACATCGCCGTCGGCAAACTGTATCCCGACGTGGTTGAAAAACTGATCGAAGGCCTGGTGCGCGGTTGCCGCGAAGGCGAATGCGCGTTGCTGGGCGGCGAAACCGCCGAAATGCCGGAACTGTATAAAGAAGGCGAATACGACATCGCGGGCTTTATCGTCGGCGTGGTGGACAAAAAGAAAATCATCAACGGCAATCGCATCACCGCCGGAGA
>JAEUQP010000264.1 GCA_016789645.1 Acidobacteriota bacterium
GCACACCTGTCACGATTGCCGGAGTTTCCGCTGTGGCGTGCGGCTTTTTTCCACAAGCTGAAACGAACATCGCCAGCGACACAATGACAGCAAAAAGGGCAATTTTGGTTTTCATGGTTTTCAGGAAACAAAAGGTTGGACGTCGGTCAGCCTGCCGGTTGAAAGCATGACGCTGGCGAAACCGACGTAAAAATCATGCCTTGCTGACAGCACAATCAATCGCGCTCGCGTCAGCGTCGTTTCGGCGCGCAGCACTTCGGTGATCGTCGTCAATCCGGCTTGATACCGATCTTGCGTAATGCGCAACGCTTCGCTGGCCTGGGCGATGATGCGTTCGGCGACTTTCAACCGTTCGCGGGCGGAAACGAATTGCTGATGCGCGCGCACGACTTCCAGGCGGATTTGATTGGTCAGATGTTGTTGTTCGCTTGCGGCCAGATTGGCCGCCGCGCGAGCTTGCGCAATGCGGGCATTGCGTCCGGCGTCCAGCAGGTTGAACGTCAAACTAGCGCCGACGGTGTAATCGCTGCTGCCATTGACGAAGTTGTTGCGGCTGGCTCCGAAGTTGGCAAACACATCCACGCGCGGCAGGTATTCATTTCGCGCGCCGGTGACCGACACTTCGCCGGAATTCATGGCCAATCCGGCGCGCTTGAGATCAGAGCGATGTTCCAATGCCAACCGAATCAATTCTTCCTGATCGGCCAGATCGAATTTCTTTTCGATCAAATCGCCCTGAATTCGTTGCGGCGTGTTCACAGGCAATCCCAACGCGGTGTTGAACGTCGCCTGCGCGGTGACAATGTCTCCATCGGTTTGAATCGCTTGCTGGCGCGCTTCGGCCAATTGCACTTCGGCGGCCAGCAAATCGGAAACGACTGCGGTTCCGGCATCAACACGGTCGCGGCTCAATTTCACATCGGCTTCTGCCAGTTTGATGGCTTCGTCGCTGACTTCTTTTTTGGCCTGCGCCAGCAACAAACCATAAAATGCGCGCAAGGTTTCAAACCGCACCTGCTGTTCGACCAGACTGGTTTGGGCATCGGCTTGCTGTCGCCCAAGCTGCGCGCGTTTGATGCGCGTCGCCGATTGCCATTGATCGAACAACGGCGCTTTGACCGTCACGCCAAAACGAAAATTGGTCAGCGGATCGGGATTGTTCAACAGCGGCAAATTGAAATTTTGCTGTGTGAAACGCGCCTGTTCCAGCAACGAACCAAACACGAAAACCGGGTTGTTGCCATTCGTAAAAGTTTCGCTCAATTGCACCTGCGGCAAACGCCCGGCGCGCGCTTCAACAATTTGAGCATCGGCCAATTCCCGCCCTGCTGCTGTTGCGCGCGTCAACGGATTGGTGCGCAACGCAAGTTCGACAGCCAATGGCAAGGTCAACGCCTCGTTTGCCGGTTTTGCGTCCTGAGCCAGAGCGATCCCTCCTTGGGCGGCGACAATCACGCTCAACAACCAAGCTAGGAATCTGGCGCGCCGTGTTTGATTGATGTCAATGCGTTTCATACCCGTTTTTGCTCGACCGGAAACCACAGGATTAGCCTTTCGCACCCATCTTGCGCAGAAACGTCATCATTGGGCACCAGTTGGTGAATGCCGACTGGATCAAATTCAACGCGACAAACCCGGTCAGCAAAAACCAGCTCGGGCTGTGATACACACCCAATAAGACACTGACCAGTACAAAAGTGCCTGCAATCAATCGCAAATAACGTTCGACGTTCATCACAAATCTCCTTTCGAATTTATTGCTCACAATTGTCATTACGCCGCGAACCGGGCGCGCAGGAATTGTTCATTCAGGTCTGGACGCCCATACGGGGCAACACCCATCGCATCACAACCAGATAACCGACGAACAACAGCACAAACCATCCCCAATCCGGCATTTCGTTGTTCCCTTTCAAAGATTGGCTATCGCACGTTGCAATTTTTCATTGACCAGCGTCGCGGCAGCTTCCAATTTTGGATTCCCGACAATGGACATCATCTTGACCGCATCAATCGCCGCCACCACCGACTGGCCATTTTCCTCATACACCACCACATTGCAGGGCAGCAGCAATCCCAATGCCAACTCTTCCTGCAAAGCCTGGTAAGCAATCGGCGGATTGCACGCGCCCAAAATGACGTAATCGCGAAACTCCACGCCGAGCTTTTCCTTCATTTTTTCCTTGATGTTGATCTCGCTCAGCACGCCAAACCCCTCGGCTTTCAACGTTTCACGCGCCCGCTCAATCGCCTGCTCGAACGGCAGATCCAACCTCCGGCTGACTCCGTAACCGCTCCCGCTTTCCGGCAAATTCGTTTTTGTGTTCATTTCGCTCGTCCTCCTTCAAAAAAATCGTTGCTGGCTTTGATCCCGGCCTGTATACTGGGCACGAATTAACTGTATAACCACTTAGTTATATTGTCAACAAGGATTTCAGCAAGGCGATGACTAAAAACAAACGGCAACCCATGTCACAGGAGGCGCTGCAACTGGTGGCGGCGCGGTTCAAGGTGCTGGCCGATCCGATGCGGCTGCGAATTTTGCAGGTGTTGGAAGCGGGCGAAAACGGAGTTTCGGCGCTGGCGGAAGCGGTCGAATCCACACAACCAAATGTCAGCAAACATTTGAAGATTTTGCAGGAGGCGGGAATGCTGGCGAGGCGGCAGGAAGGCAACACCGTTTATTACTCGATTTCCGATCCGACGGTGTTTGAGCTTTGTGACGCGGTTTGCTCCACTCTGGCGGAGCGGTTCGCCGCGCACGCCAGCGCATTTTCAACTCAACCCATTCGCCCGGTGTCAAATCGCCGTCGGTAAAACAAACACCAACATTGTTTTCCCTCTTTGCCACGAAATCGAGGCAGAAAACGTTGAAACAGAAATGTTTTTGAGGAGTAAAGGCTCAGGGCAGGCTGAATCAGTTCAAACCTGAGCAGTCTAATGAATTCTGTCAAAATTCCGTTCACCCTGTTTTGATTCCTTTGGCTCTTTTGATTGCTTTATTTCTTTGATTCTTTTATCTCAATCAAGCTTGTTCTGATTTAGTCCAGCAGGAAACTTCACGGGTAGTTCTTCGCCCGGTTTTTCCGGCTCAAAACAAGCTGAATTTTCGACCTAACCAATTCGCAAATCGAAGCTCACCGGCTCGACAATTGCTATTCGGTAGGGCGAGCTTCGATATTTGCAGCAATTAAGATGAAGAAATGGGTAAAAGCACTCAGTTTTCTTCGATCCTGCAAGCAGGAGTGAGGAAGTTTCCCCATCCGGGTTGCTGCGGTTCACATCAACAGTTCAAAAAACACAATTTTTCGCTTCAAGCTATTTTTGGCGAATGTAAGGAGGAGTTTATGCGAACTCTGAAGATCGTTCTGGTCTTGAGCTTTATGCTGGCTGCGGCGTCACCCTTTATCTCAACAAAGGTCGCGGCGCTGACGGCAAACGAAACATCACCCATAGAAACCACCGAAACCGTTCCTCAATCCAAACAGGCTCAACCCGTGGACGCCAGTCAGTTTATTGGCAGCGATTCCTGCGCCGAATGTCATGGCGCGGAAAGCACGCATTACGCCCTGACAGCGCACGCCAAAACCAAGGTGTTGAACGCACCAATTGACCGGCACGGTTGCGAAGCCTGCCACGGCGGCGCACGCGCCCACGTGGATTTTTATCTGAACATTCAAAAACTGAACGAAGCTGGCAAAGAAGCCGAAGCAACGACTTTGATGAATGACACGGCCAAGGCCGCCGCTGCCGCGTTGAAATCGTTCAGCAAAATGTCTTCGGCGGAATCTTCCGCCACCTGTTTGAAATGCCACGAAGGTTCGCAAGGCAATGCCGAAGAACGGTTTAACTACCGTCGCAGCGAACACGCGCGGCACGGCGTTTCCTGCAACGATTGCCATTCGTCGCACGCGCCGAAACGCACTGAATTTCTGTTGAAAAACACCGAACCGAATCTGTGTTACACCTGCCACGCCGAACAAAAAGCTTCTTTTTCCAAACCGTTCCACCACAAAGTGCCCGAAGGCGGAATGAAATGCTCCGATTGCCACAACCAGCACGGAGGTTTCATGGGCAAATCGCTGCGCAATTCGGTCAATGGCGATTCGGCTTGCGTAAAATGCCACGCCGACAAACAAGGGCCGTTTGTATTTGAACACGCGCCGATCAAAACCGAAGGTTGTCAGTCGTGCCATACACCGCACGGTTCCACCAACCCGAAACTGTTGACTCGAAACGTGGTGAGATTCCTATGCATTGAATGCCATTCGAACACGCCCGGATTGCCCGGTGAGCCGTTAGGCGATGCAACGCCCCAAGGGCACGACATCAACAATCCGCGCTATCAAAACTGCACGGTTTGCCATGTTCAAATTCACGGATCGAACGCAGACCGGCGGTACTTCCGCTAGAAAGGAACAGGAGGCATCAAATGAAAAGCAACATTCGATCAATTGTCTTATCGCTCTCCCGAACCTTTGCGGGAGCGACGATGCTGGCGCTGCTGTTTGGCCTGGGCGTGATCGCACAGGCGCAGAGCGTCGAAAAAGCAGAAACCAGCCAGCAAGCCAGATCGCAAGACAGCGAACTGGAACGAGCCAAGGCCATCACGACCAAACCCGGTCAGAACAAACCTGCAAAACCGGAAACTGGACGTACCTGGGGACTTTATTCCACCGTGACCACGCTGGAAATTGGCCACCGCTTCGTGGACACCGATGGCAGTCTGGATCGGTATCTGTCCGACGTGAACGTCCGCGACGGGTTCCGCGTGCTGGATTATTCCTTGGACATGCGCGCCCAACCTGGCACCGCATTGCTGTTCGATTTTCTACACGCCGATGTCAATAATGCGGGCGGCGATCAAAGCCAGACATTTTCGCTGCGCATGGACAAAACCAAATGGTATCGCTTCGACAGCAACGTCCGGCGGTTCAATTATTACCGCTCGCCAGGGCCGAATTTCGCTCTGGGCTATCGCAATCACGATTTGCGGCAACAGGTTTCGGATTATTCGCTGAAGCTGTTTCCGCAACGCGCGGTTCGCATCAATGCCGGATATGCGCGCAGCATGGCCAAAGGACGGTATAACCCCAACTACTATTTCCAACGTGACATCTTTCAGATGTTTGGCGATACGCGATGGGAAGCCAACGATTACCGGCTGGGCATTGATGCCACGTACCGCAAGTGGGATTTCGCCGCGGAACAGTTGTATCGCAATTTCCGCAACGATCCGGGAATGACCTCGCGTCCGGGGGGAGATCTTGGGTTTTTCCCGACTGACAACGGACGCATCACTGCGTTGGTGCGAGACATGCCACAACGAGCGCGGAGCTTGGTCACGCGTGCCAGCGTGCGGGGTTCGATTGCCGACCGGCTACATGTGGTTCTGCGCGGCTTGCGTGACGACGAACGAATGCGCGCAGATTTTTACGAAGTCGGTAGTGGGCGAAACAACAATGGTGTCACCCTGGTTTCCAACATCATTCAGTTGCTTAGCCCCGGTGGGATTGTCGAACGTCCCAACAATCGTTTTGACGCCGGAGCCACTCTGGACATCACGAAAAATCTGTCCGTCAGCAACACATTCAGCTATAACTCGTTCAAGATCAACGGAGACATGCAACTGCAAACCACTGCGGTGACCCAACCCACCACCGGGCCTCAGGTCACCACGATTTCGCGCAACGTCGCCACGGGGTACATCACCGATCAAACTTCGTATTGGAATACGCTGGAAATGAACCTGAATTTCGGCAGGAAGTTCAGTTCCAATTTGGGCTGGCGTACGCAATATCGTGACGTGGTGTTGGCTGGCATTTTCAGCACGCCCACCAGCGCGCCATCGGCAACCAATCCACTGATCAAAAACGACGAAGAATCCATCAGAACCAATTCCTTCATTGGTGGATTCCGAGTTCGCCCGACCGACCGGTTGAGCTTTATGTTCGACGTGGAAAGCGGACAAAACAACACGGCGTTTGTGCGAATCAGCCCGCTGGATTTCACGCGGTTTCGTGTTCGCGCCCAGATCCAGGCGACGGACAAACTGGGCATCATCGGTACGTTCACTTCGACTGACCGGACGAACCCAACGCCGCAAGTGCAAAATGAATCCGATTCGCGCAGCTACACGATTGCCTTTAATTGGGAACCGAAACAGCGCGTGATGGTGGACGCCGGATACGATTACAACGATCTGTTCGCCACCGGAAACATTCAGTACACGCTGAACAGCCAGCGATTTTTCGGCAAATCGTTGTATTACGCCCGGATCAATTCGCTTTACGTCAACACGCGTTTCGGATTGACCACTCGGCTGGATTTGCTGATGGCTTATTACTACATGATGGATCGTGGAGCGCCGTCGGTTTCCCTCGGTGCAACCGATCTGCTCAACGCCTATCCGTTGAAACGGCATAACCCCGAATTTCGGTTGGCGTACCGATTCAACAACAACGTGACCGGCAATTTGAGCTACCGGCATTTCAGCTACAACGAAAAAGAATTCGCGGTGCAGGATTATCGTTCGAACATCCTGACCACGAGTTTACGCTTCACCTTCTAACTTCCACCCTCTCCACTCAAAAGGCGCAGGCTTTTTGCCTGCGCCTTTTTTTTGTCTTCCCAAGCTTCAAGGTGGGTCTGAAATCAGTCCCCCAATCTCAATAATTCATTCCGATGATTTCGCCGCGATCATCCACATCCAACTTGGCGGCTTGCGGAACTTTGGGAAGTCCGGGCATCAACATCATCGAACCGGCGACCACGACCACGAACCCTGCTCCGGCGGACAAATGAGCGTCCGTCACCGTCATCGTCCAGCCACGCGGCGCGCCCAGCACTTTTGGATTGTCGGACAACGACGAAGGCGTTTTGGCGATGCAAACCGGCAATTGCCCAAACCCAAGCGTCGTAAACTTCCGCAGTTTCTTGCGCGCTTCGGAATCGAAATACACGGTGCCTGCGCCGTAAATCTCTTTGGCCACGCGCTCGACTTTTTCTTCCAATCCCAATTCCAGCGGATAAAGCGGCGTGACCTGTTCTGCGTCGCTCGCATCAGCCACCGCCATGACCTTCGCAGCCAAATCCATCGCGCCTTCGCCGCCTTTGGTGTAGACCTCAACGATGGCGCTTTCGACGTTGGCTTCGCGGCAAAATTCCCGGATAGCGGCGATTTCTTCGTCGGTGTCGGTGGTAAAGCGATTGATGGCAACGACAACCGGCACTTTGTATTTCCGCAAGTTGTTCAGATGAGTTTGCAGGTTGGCCAAGCCGCGGCGCAGGTTGTTCAGGGCGCTGTCGTTCGGAAAATCCGCCGAAACGCCGTGCGCGGCCAACGCTCTGGCCGTGGCGATCAAGACCGCAGCGGCAGGTTTCAACCCGGATTTCGGCATGACCAGATCGAAGTATTTTTCCGCGCCCAGATCGGCTCCGAATCCGGATTCGTTGATGACGTAATCGGCCAGTTTCATGGCCATCTTTTGCGAAATCACGCTGCTGGTACCGTGCGCGATGTTGGCGAACGGGCCGGTGTGAACAAAGGCCGGAGTTCCTTCGGTCGTCTGCGCCAGATTGGGCATGATGGCTTCGTTGAGCAGCACCATCAGCGCCCCGGTCACGCCCAAATCGCGGGCGCGAATCATTTGGCCGTCCAGGTTGTACCCCAACAGAATGTCGTCCAGTTTGCGCCGCAAATCTTCGCGGGAATTGGCCAAGCCCATGATCGCCATCACTTCCGAAGCGGCGGTGATGACAAAACCGGTTTCGCGCGGCACGCCATTCGTCTTACCGCCCAGACCGACGATGATGTGTCGCAACGCGCGGTCGTTCATATCCATCGTCCGCGGCCAGAAAATGTTGTCCACATCGAAACGCAGTTCGTTGCCGTGATGCAGATGCGAATCAATCGCCGCTGCCAGCAAATTGTGGGCGGTGGTGATGGCGTGAAAATCGCCGGTGAAATGCAGATTGATGCGTTCGGCGGGCAGCACCTGAGATTTGCCGCCGCCGGTTGCGCCGCCTTTCAATCCGAACACCGGCCCCAACGACGGTTCGCGCAAAGTGACGATCGGACGTTTTCCATGACGTTCGATGGCTTGCGCCAACCCGATGGAAACGACGGTTTTTCCTTCGCCGTGCGAAGTCGGCGTCATCGCCGTGACCATAATGAATTTCGCCTGTTTGGGTGATTTCCATTCGGACAGCAATTCCAGTTTCAGTTTGGCCATGTGCTGGCCGTAATAAATCAGATACTCATTCGGGATGTTCAGTTTTTCTGCAATTTGTTTGATTGGAAACATAAGATGAAAACCTCCAGTTAAGAATTTGCGGATTGCCGTCTGCGAGTGACGATCAGCACGTCGTCCTGTTGGGTGTGTTTGCGGAATCCCAAGAGATGGCAGATTTCCACGACAAACCAATGGGCGATGCGAGTGTCAATTTTCAGTGAATCCGGGCTGTCCGGCAGCATGTGGACGCCGGGCAAATGCGGCAGCAACCGATCCAATTTCCATTTTCGCAATTGAGCCGAAACTTTCAGCCAGAATAGTTTCACTTCGCGCACCAGAAAGAATCCGTCTTCGCCCTGGCTTTGATAGAGCGGCATAAACAGCAATCCGTTTTCCGGAGATGTCACCGTGCCGCGCCGGTCGTTTGCCAGCAATTGGCCTTTGGTTACACGCGTGAAGTTCATAAAGCCCGGTTGCATGACGAATTCATCCGCTTCGCGGATTTCGTGCCGATAACGCAACTCCATCACGCGCGGCACATTGCCAACCGAGCGTTTCAGATGTTGACGAAGGTCGAAAAATTCGTGGATGTAATACGGTTGGATGCAGCCCGCCGCCGCCAGCGTGACCCAAACGGCGGCTTCGTGGTTGAGCAGCGATCCGGGCGAGCGATGTTGACCGGCTTCAAACCCGATGGCGGCGTGACCGAGATCGTTGATGTAATTGAGAATCGTGCCGTCCAGATTTTCCTCCAGACCGAGGATGATCGGCACGCCTAGTTCCAAGGCCAAACGACGATTGGTCAACGTGTCGCTGATAATGGCAAACGGCGAACCTTCGGAAGAAGTCGTATGCAAATCCAGAAAGATGGCATCTCCAGTATGGCGTTCCAACGCTGTTTCGATAATGTCCAGCAGTTCGCGCTGTTCGGCGTCTTCGGCGGTGGCGGATTGAGCCGGCAGTTCGTCTTCGATCTGGCTCACTCGCTCCGGCAACCACATTCGATTCAAATCCCGATGCCGGTACCGCACTCCGCTATTCAACGCTCGGACGTTTCCGGCCAGCGCAATCAATTCGCCTCGGAATGGTGGGGACGCATCACGCAACTTTTTCAAGACGTTTTCCAACGCCAGCGCCCCGGCGGGTTCGTTGCCATGAATTCCGCCGATGCAAATCACCAAAGGCCCTGGCTGTTTGCCGGAAAATCGTCCCAGTTCGCGGTGAAATTTCTTTTCGGTGACCGACTGAAGAACGGCGCTTTTCAACATCATTTTTACCTCCTACGGTTACGACACTCACGCGTGCTCCAACACAAAAAACCCTGTTTCTCCGCCGCCCGATGTCACGTTGACGATGGGAGAATCTGACAATCGCACCATTGCGCCTTCAACTTTGCCGCGAAACAGAAACGGATTGGTGTCCACAAACATCGGCTGCAACGTCCAAGTGTGTTCGTTGAAGATCGGAAATTGCTCCGTGTGCAATTCCCATCGTTCCTGTGCGACGTAATCGTTGCCTAGCGCATGCTGCAAAGCATCGTCCCATTCGGATTCGCTGATCCGGTTGCCAAAGAAAATTCCACGCCCACCGTAATCGTCATTCGGTTTCAAAATGAACTTCGCGCGATGGCGGCGCAGATGCTCGAGCAAATCCACTTCACCTCCGGCGTAATCGGTTTTTCGATCAAACACCCGTCGCGTCCAGGGCACACTGAACTGAATGGCGTCGCGTTGCTGGCGGGTAAACCATCGCTGGCGGGTTGGGTCGGTCAGCAATTCAAAGTTGGCTTTTTTGTGCAGCAGCTTGCAGCGAAACGGATTGATCAGACAGACGGCTCGGTCGGCGTAAGCGCGAATCAGCGGATGCGTGTCGTCGTAATGGCTCAGGAATTCGTGGATGACGATGCGTTTGTAAACCAGGTCAATGCGGAATTCGCCCCGGCGCAATTGGCCGTTGGTGTATTCGATTTCGTCGGGCGTGCAGATGATTGTGGGAATGCCGCACCCCACCAAATAGTTTCGCAGCAGAAAGAACTCATGCGAAGTTGGCAGGTTTTCCCAATCCAGAATGGCGACATTGGGCAATCCGCTTCCGCCCCATTCCTTGTACGTCGCCAACAGCGAATCCAGCACTCGGGCGACCGGCGAAAATTGGCGCATGCGGTATCGTTCGGCCAACAACTGCAACGCGCGAATTTCAAACAGAATCTGATTCAACCCTGCCTGATCCGTCAAACTCGATGGATTTTCGGCGTTGAATTCGACAAAGCGGACTTGGTCTCCTTGGACAAAAGCATCCAATCGCGCGTTGATGGACGAAGCGGCAAAGCCCGGATTCACCATGGCCAGTGACTGTTCGCGCGGCGTCAACCCCACGGCAGCCATCAGAGAAGGTTCGGCCAGCATCGCCTCCGCCAAAGTATCAACCGCTCCCGCCACAGCCTCCGATCGAACCACCAGCAATTCGTATTGTTGCCGCGTCAAAAAATGAGGCCGCAACGAAATTCCTAGTCGCCGTTGGCCATACAACAACCGATTGGCGTCCATCCCGCCTTTGAGCCGCGCGAACAATTCTGTGGTCAGGGATTCATCGCCCGCCAGCAATTCGTGATATTCAGCAATTGCTTTTTCGCGCATACCTGAGCTTATCCAATCGGTGTGCCAGACTGTGAGTCAGCCATTCATCAACATTCAGAAAGAAGATTGTCGCCTGCCAGCGTGTTATGGCCTTTATTTCAAACCGGACAGAAATCTTCCGGATGAGTTAGTTGGCTTATCAATTGCTTCGGTAAAGGCGAAGGTTGGTACTTGGAAGGAATGGCAGGGTGAATTTCCCCAATTGAAACCAAAATTCCCCAAGCCAAAGCAAGTTTTCACATTTTCAAAGCGTCTGTAGAAAGGAGCTGATTATGGTCAAGAAAGTTTTCGCAGTGTTCTTTTTCGCATTCTCTGCGTTCATTGTGATTTCCAGTTGGGGGGTCAGGGCAACTTTATCTCAGGACGCGCAAGCCGAGTACAAAGATAATAACTGCGTGTCCTGCCATGCCAAATTGACAACCCCCTACAAACTGACCAGCCATTATGCTGAGTGGCAAATTTCCACGCACAAGGAAAAATTCGTCGGATGTGAGAAATGCCATGGGGGCGATCCGGCGATCAAAGACGAAAAACGCGCGCATCAGGGAGTGATCTCGCCGCAAAATGCGTCCAGCAAACTGTTTCCGAAGAATCTGCCCGAAACCTGTAACTCCTGCCATCAAGGCATCGTCAGTTCCTTCACGGAAAGCAAGCATTACCAGAAGCTGAAAGAGGCGGGAATTGGGCCAAGCTGTTCGACCTGTCATATTCACATGGCGTCGCAGGTGCTTTACACGCCGGAAGAAACGGCGACAATGTGTTCGACTTGTCATAACTCACCAAACAAATTGATGCCGCCGCGACCGGAAATTCCCGAAGCGGCGAACAACGTGATGCAATCCATTCGCCGCGCAAATACAATGGTGTTGTGGGCGGATCGTTTGGTGGAACAAGCGGACGCCAAAAAACTGGACATCAGCGATCAAAAGAAAGAACAGAAAATCGCCCGCGCCATGTTGGCGGAAGCCAAGGTAAGTTGGCACGCGTTCAATCTGGACAGCGTCCGCAAGAAAGCTGATGACGCTCATGATATGAGTGCTAAAGTCAAAGATTCGCTGCGGGCAAAACTTTTTCCCCAACAATAACCTTACATCAAACCCAGATGTAGTAATTCAAAAGGAGACTATTTAAGATGAACAAGTTCGCAAGAAAATACCTTTTTTCAATCCTTGCCGTTGCGGCGCTCGCTTTTGCCGCAAGCACCATGACTCACACTTCGGAAGCCGCGTATTTCCAAAGCGCCAAATCGCTGTTTGCTCAAAAATGTTCGGTTTGCCACGCCAATGACGGCAGCGGCAACACCGCCAAAGGCAAAGAGCTGAAAGTCCGCAATTGGAAAACCGACCCGGAAGTCAAAAAAATGACCGATGCCAAAATGATGGAAGTCACCCTGAAGGGCAAAGGCAAGATGGAGGGTTACGAGAAAACTCTGGGCAAGGAAAAGGTCGAAATGCTGGTCAAATACAGCAAAGAGTTGATGGGAAAATAACAACTCCAATTCACACGTCAGCCGCAGATTAACGCTTGTCTGCGTTATCTGCGGCTTTTTTTTAGGAGGCTCACATGACAGGTACAACTACAATTGCAGTGGCTGTGATTCTGTTCAGCATGGTGCTGATTGCCTGGCTGTCGTTACGCCCGTCCATCACCGCCACTCGCGGAGGCAAAATTCTGGCTTTTGTGGCTTTGCTGGTCTTTCCAGTGCTGGCCGGAGGCATGGGCGTCAACGAACACCTTCAGCATTCCAAGACGACAAATTTCTGCCTCTCATGCCACGTGATGGAAGATTACGGCAAAAGCTTGCATGTGGATGACCGCAGCTACGTTCCGGCAATCCACTTCCAGAATAACCTGGTTCCGCGCGAGCAGGCTTGTTTCACCTGCCACACCGATTACACGATGTTCGGCGACGCCAGCGCCAAGCTGCGCGGGTTGAAACACGTGTACGCGTATTACCTGGGTAAACCGTCACAACCGATCAAGCTGTACACGCCGTACAACAACCGCGAATGTCTGCATTGCCATCTGGGTGGGCGCGGATTCGAAGAATCCGAGGCGCACAGCAAAGACCCCGAAGTGCTGGCGCGGATGAAATCCAATCAACTGGGTTGCACGTCCAGCGGTTGTCACAACATCGTCCATAACATTCCTTCGCTGAAAGAAGCCACGTTCTGGAAGGAGGCAGGAAAATGAATACACCAATGACGAAACTCGAAAAACGCATTCGCCTTTCCGGCTTGCTGTTAATCCTGGGATTGCTGGTGGAATTGGGCAGTTTGCACTGGTCGCATCCGACAGCCTTCCTTTTCTTTTTGTTGTTGGGAGGATTGCTGATGGCGGCGGGCATTGTGATTTATCTGCTTTCGCTGGTTTCAGCCGAAGGCCAATGACGTGTTTACCGAACGGCAAACAAACAACAGCCCCTGCCACCTTTCGATGGCAGGGGCTGTTTCACGATCAGCGCCTGGTGTAAGGAGGGACCGACTCTGTCCGGGCGCGACCGATTTATTTACCCGGCACCCGATGTCCGTCATCGCTGCCGGCAAACTGAATTTCGACAATCTCCGGCGTTTCATATGGTTTGCCACCGTAATTGGCGAACGAAATCCGGATGTTGTCCGTTTTCACGCGATCCATGTGCGTGCAATGAAATGACGTAACCAGATTGTCTGTCTTTTCCGCCGTTCCGCGATACACATACGTGCATGCTTCTCCCTTGGCCATCCGTGCTTCGTCGTGAACGATCAAATACCGACCGCGCAACAACACATCCATCAATTTGACCGTGCTGTTGAATTCAACAACGGCGCTTTCTTTTTTCGGAGCGTTTCCAGCTGAAACTGCCACCGCAATCGCAACAGCCATTGCGCCAGCCAAAATTGCAATGAATAAACGACGCATAACAACCTCCTGGGTTTTCAAATGACGTTGACCTGAGCGTTTCGCTGCTCAAGAAGAAAAATGAACTTCGCTCCACACCGCTGCAATCAACGTGCCTCGAACAAACACAGGAGTTAATTCGATTGCACGTGGTTTTCTGGTTGGAATTCCACAGCGCGGGGAAAAATCTCGCCGCTCCGGTTGGCAATTCCACGCAATAACCGCCTGTGCTGAATGGTGATTCCAAAGAAGCTCGTGCTAAACTCCGGCTTCGCATTCACACAAACCAACACCAACATCGCCAACTTCAGGAGAGAGCCGATGAAAAGATTCCATCTCGTTCGCGTCTCGTTGTTCGCGCTTTTTGTGTTCGCCTTTGCGACCGAAGGGCAATTCGTCTCCCGTTCACAAGCCAAAGACAGCCCCAAGGCTTCTGTCGAAAAAATCGCCAAGTCCGTCACCATTTACCGCGACAAATGGGGAGTTCCGCACGTGTACGGCCCGACGGATTACAGCGTGATGTTCGGCTTCATGTACGCGCAAGCCGAAGACAATTTCTGGCAGATCGAAGATAGTTACATTCAAGCCATTGGCCGCGCCGCCGAAGTGTACGGCGAAAACGGCGTGCTGACGGCAGGCGCAGGCAACACAGGTCGCGCGCTGGAATCCGACATTTTGAACCGGCAATTGGAAATCAACCGTCTGGCGCAGGCCGATTACGCCAAGTTGAACAAAGCCGCCAAAGACATTTGCGACGCAACCGCCGACGGGTTGAATTACTTTTTGGAAAAAAATCCGCAGGTCAAACCGCGGCTGATTACCAAATTCGAGCCGTGGCATTTGCTGGCATTCAACCGCTTTGCTCAATATCAGTTGTTTATTTTTCGGCGGTTGGGATTTAACGCCACGGAACTTCGCGCGTCGGTGGTGGAAATCGGCGGGAAGACCGCAGGATTGAGGGATGGAGGGATTGAGGAAGAGAGGGACAGAGGGAATGAGGGATTGCGAGAAGAAGCATCCGTTTCAACTGATCTCTCCGTCTCTCCATCTCTCTTTCCCTCCCTCTCTCAATCACTCGCAGAAGGCCAAGACATTTGGAGTGCCGGAGTCGTTGGCTCGAACACCTGGGCGGTGATGCCCAAAAAATCCGCTTCAGGGCGAGCGATGTTGTTCGTCAATCCGCACCAACCGTTTTTCGGTCCCGGCCAATGGATCGAAGGTCACGTTCACAGCGATAGCGGCTGGAATATGTCCGGCGCAAGTTTTCCCGGTTCGCCATTTCCGACGCTTGGCCATAACGACCATCTGGGATGGAGCCACACGGTCAATGCGCCAGACATCATTGACGCCTGGGAAGAAAAGTTCGACGACGCCAGCAATCCGCTGAATTACAAATACGGCACCGGTTACCGGACGGCGACCGAATGGACGGAAACTATCAAGGTCAAAACCGAGTCGGGCTTGGTAGATCGCACCTTCAAGATGCGAAAAACGCATCACGGCCCCATCGCTGCCGTGCGTGGCGGCAAGCCAATGGCCGTGCGAATGGCGGCTTGGGAAAATGCCGGCGGAGCGTTGGAACAACGTTATCTGATGGGCAAGGCGAAAAACCTGACCGAATTCAAAGCGGCGATGTCGCGGCTGGCCGTGCCGATGTTCAACACGATGTACGCCGACAAGGAAGGCAACATCTTTTATATCTACTACGGCGCTGTGCCGAAGCGCGACGAAAAATACGACTGGACCAAACCGGTGGATGGCAGCGATCCCGGCACAGAATGGCAGGGTTATCACAAGTTGGAAGAATTGCCGCAAGTGCTCAATCCGGCTTCGGGCTGGGCGCAAAACTGCAACGCCACTCCGCTGCTGGCCGCGAGCGAAGAATTTGGCAAAGACGGCAATCCCGACGGCGCAAAGTTCCCGAAATACATGATCGGTGAAAAAGACAATCCGCGTTCGCGCATTTCCCGCCGCGTGCTGAGCGAACGCAGCAAATTCACGTTTGAAGATTGGTCGAAAGCCGCGTTCGACACGCGCGTCATCGAAGCCGAACGGTTGATTCCGCAACTCGCCGCCGAATTCGACAAGATGAAAACTGCCGAACCGGCGCGCGCCGAAAAACTCGTTCCGGTAATTGCCGAGCTGAAAGCCTGGAACGGTGTCAGCACCTTCGATTCGGCGGC
>JAEUQP010000327.1 GCA_016789645.1 Acidobacteriota bacterium
CACACGATTGTCGAAAACATGCGGCGCGGAATGAATCCGACCGATGCCGCGCTGGACGTGCTCAAACGCATTTCGCACCGATACGGCGACAACCCGACGGAACTGGCGAAGTTCAACATCACGTTTTATGCCGTCAACAAAGCGGGCGAATACGGCGCTGCGAATTTGTGGGGCGGCGGAAAATTCGCCGTTCACGACGGCACGCAAGCGAAAGTGCTGGACACGGCGTATTTGTACGAGAAAAAGAAGTAAGAGCCGGTCGCAAGAGTTCGATTCAAATGGCAAAAGCGCGGGAAACTGAGTTTCAGTCTCCCGCGCTTTTGGTTTGAGCCAACGATGTTCTGCGGCTTATTTGTTCATTGCGGTGGTCTGTTTGGCGCGTTCATTGTCCGCGGTGTAGTCCATCCAGCCGATCATCATTTCGTCATACGTCGGTTCGCCATACCGAACGGCTTTGGTTGGATCAGGGTTGTATTTGTTTTTCGTCGAATTGTCGAAATACCCCGAGACCATGATTTTCGTGCCTTTGGGAATGGCTTTCGGCTGTTTGAAGTAATAGGCCGTTTGCCACGAAAAATCGTATTCGGGCACGTTCAGCAGAATTTCGGTTTTGCCGTCTGGATAAAAAGCTTTGTATTCGACGGCTTTGCCGCGCAAATGCATGTGCGGCATGAAGTTGATGATGTGAATGTCGTCTTTCGCCGTCCAGCAAGCGGTGACTTTGTGATTCTCCGCTCCCGCCGGGATCAAAAACGCGTTGTTGGAAATGCCGTAGGTGTGAACCAGCTTTTGGGGTTCAGTCTTGGCCAGGGTCAGCCCGATGCTGGAACGGTCTTTTTGCACCGAGCCGGCGACTTTCGAATAGTGCATCTGAAAGACGATCTTCGATCCGGCAGGGATTTTTTTGACTGTACCCGGTTCCCAAATGGCTTGGTTCATTCCCGGAGCATAACCCGCCAACAACTGGCCATTTTCCATATCTTGCCCGCGATCCACTCGGCCAAGCCTGCCGCCGGTCGGCGACGCGCAGCCATCATCCGTGACGGGCGCGTCCATCTTGGTGCGAATCAGGAAGCCATCGCGATACGTCGGCGAATTCTTTTCCATCTGCGCACGCAGCTTTTCAATCTCTTCTTTGCTGTATTTGCTTAAATCATATTTGGGGTTGCTGCTTGGCGGTTGGATGAACGCGATGATGTGATGAACGATTTTGCGATTGTCCGGGCGGGCTTCAGCACTCTGAACGTAAACGTCTTCTTTGAAGCCGGGATCCACCGTGAAATATTGGTATTCGTCCGGGCCGCTGGCTTCCAACGTGAAGGTTTCCGGCATGGGAATGACCATATCCGGCGTGCCAATCGTCCAACCGTTGGTGAATTTTGGGGTTGGTGGCAAGTCTTTCGGGTC
Source organism: Acidobacteriota bacterium (assembly GCA_016789645.1). GTDB lineage: Bacteria > Acidobacteriota > Blastocatellia > RBC074 > RBC074 > RBC074. The sequence goes on from JAEUQP010000327.1 coordinate 1,408, forward strand.
GCCTTCTTTGGCTCCGGTGCTGGCCCAGGCGACGATGGTGTCAATTTCGGTTTGTGACATGCGGCGATCATTGGCCCAGACGCCGTAATGCGGATCAGCGTGCCAGGGCGGCATGGTTTTCAGCGCGACTTTTTCCTTGATGGATTTTGCCCAGGGGCGAACATCCTTGTAACTAAGCACGGAAAACGGTGCGCCTTCGCCAGGACGATGGCATTCGGCGCAACTTTTGAAAAAGATCGGCGCAACGTCTTTGCTAAAAGTAGGCTCTTTGGGCGGATTGCCATTGGCGCTACCAGATTGTTGCGCGAAGAAAATTCCTGCGATCGTCAAAGCCGTGACAGAAAGAATCGTGATGATGCGTTTCATAACCTTGCGTGCCTCCGTAAAGATCAGTGTAGCGCGGACGAAAATTGGCCAAACTTCGGTTGATGGTGGAACTACAAACGGAAAAAATTCGCACTCGGAGTGCGGAAATTTCCGCATTGAGAAAAATTCCCCCTTTCCCCAACGCGCTTGCCAAGTGACTTCCTGCCTTGATTTGCCTCAGTGAAACTGTCTGAAAAACCTTTTGCTTGCTAACAATTGTCCTGGAAAGCCGTTGAAGTCCTGGTTGAAAATTTCAGGGGCTGGAAAGCCAGAATTTCATGCCTGACTCACCGCCAACTTTGAAATTGGCAAACGATATGCCTGAACAGGTCTTGATAAACTCTGGAGTGACAGACAAAAAGCCATTTGCTATAGTCTCGCGCCTGCCGCGCGACACAACTCTCCATTAGCGCAAGCAGGAATCATCTTATTCATCATCGCTCGCCCCGAAGCAGTGTCTAAACGCTTTTCAGGCAATCTTAAGGAGGCAAATCAGTGGAAGTTTGTGTTGTTGGAACCGGATATGTTGGGTTGGTAACCGGAACGTGCTTGGCTTATCTGGGGCGTTCCGTTGTGTGTGTGGACATTGACGAACGCAAGATTCAAATGTTGCGCGAAGGCAAATCGCCGATCTACGAACCGGGACTCGACCAATTGATTACGACTGGCGTTCAACGTGGCAACCTGCGTTTTTCGACCGATCTGGCGTCAGCCGTCAAAGAGTCCGAAGTAATTTTTATCGCCGTCGGCACTCCGCCGCTGCCCACCGGAAAAGCTGATTTGTCTTATGTCAAAGCTGTTGCGCAATCCGTTGGACGCGCGATGGATTGCGAACGCCGATGCATCGTCGTCAACAAATCCACCGTGCCGATTGGCTCCGGCAATTGGGTCGAAATGCTCGTCAAAGAAGGGTTGCAGGAAAATCCCGCGTACCGGGAACGGCTGGCAATGAGTGCGGCAGCCGGACAAAGCGGTTCCACCACGACGACCGTCAGCCGCAAGCTCAACGGCCTCAAGCCCGAAGATGTGTTCCTGGTTGCTTCGAACCCGGAATTTCTGCGCGAAGGTTCGGCCATCACCGATACGTTTTATCCCGACCGAATCGTCATCGGAGCGACGGACAGTTATGCCGCCGAACGGTTGCGCGCGTTGTATGAACCAATTGTCGAGCAGACGTTTCTGGCTCCGGCATCGGCTCCGCGACCTTCCGGATTCACGGCAGTGCCTGTGGTGACGACCGATCTGGCTTCGGCGGAAATGATCAAGTACGCGGCCAACGCCTTTCTGGCGACGAAAATCAGCTTCGCCAACGAAATCGCCAACATCTGTGAGCGCGTCGGCGCCGACATCAAAGAAGTCGTTCGCGGTTTCGGCTTGGACAGCCGCATCGGTCCGAAATTCCTGAATGCTGGTGTTGGTTGGGGCGGTTCATGTTTTGGCAAAGACGTTTCCGCGATCATAGACATAGCCAACGAATACAACTACGAACCGGAACTGTTGCGTTCGACGGTGTCTGTCAACAAACGCCAGCGCCACGTGCCTGTATTGAAATTGCAGGAAGTGCTGAAAATCATCAAAGGCAAAACCATCGGCTTGCTGGGCTTGGCATTCAAACCGGAAACCGATGACATTCGCGATGCTCCGGCGCTGGAAATCGCGCGGGAATTGCTGGAAATGGGTGCGCGCGTCAAAGCCTACGACCCAATTGCCAACGAAGTCTGTGCAAAACAGCATCCGGATTTGAAGATCGAATACGCCACTGACGCCATCAGTCTGGCCGAAGATTGCGATGCTCTGGTCATCGTCACCGAATGGGAAGAGTTTCAATACCTGGACTTGAACCAAGTCGGCGAAGTGATGAACGGAAAAGTTTTGGTTGATGGTCGTAACGTACTCGATCCGGCAGCGGTCGAAGCCGCAGGATTCAAATACCGAGGAATAGGACGATAGCAAAATGCGAATTCTGATTACCGGCGGAGCCGGATTTATTGGCAGTCACATGGTGGATCGTTTAATTGCCGAAGGCCACCAAGTCATTGCGATGGACAATCTGGTGACGGGCGATTTGGCAAACATCGCTCATCACCGCTCGAACCCGAACTTCGAGTTCATTCACCACGACATCAGCAACCATATTCACGTTGCCGGGCAGTTGGACTGGGTGCTGAATTTCGCCAGTCCCGCCAGTCCGATTGATTACATGGAATTTCCCATTCAAACGCTGAAAGTCGGCGCGTTGGGGACGCACAACGCGCTCGGTTTGGCCAAGGCGAAAGGAGCCAAGTTCGTGCTGACTTCGACTTCGGAAGTGTATGGCGATCCGCTGGTGCATCCGCAGCACGAAGATTATTGGGGAAACGTCAATCCGAATGGCCCGCGCAGTTGTTACGACGAAGCCAAACGTTTTGCCGAAGCGATCACTTACGCTTACCACCGTGCGCACGGCGTTGACGTTCGAGTCGTCAGAATCTTCAACACCTACGGCCCGCGCAATCGAGTCAATGACGGTCGTGTCGTGCCAACGTTCATCAATCAGGCTTTGCGCGGAGAACCGCTGCCCGTCTTTGGCGAAGGCCAGCAAACACGCAGCTTTCAATATGTGGACGACCTGATCGAAGGCATCCGACGGTTGATGGATTCTTCGTTCACCAAACCGGTTAACATTGGCAATCCGACCGAAATGACCATTCTGGAATTCGCTCAACTGATTTTGCGGTTGACCGGCAGCCAGAGCGAGATTGTTTATAAACCTTTGCCGCAGGACGATCCGAAAACTCGTCGCCCGGACATCACGCGCGCCAAGGAAGTCCTGGGCTGGGAGCCTCGCGTTCCTGTCGAAGAAGGCTTAAAGAAGACGATTGACTGGTATCGAACATTGTTGTGATCAAGGTGGAAGCCACAAAATTTGTGTCGCTTCCTACCCAATATGATTGGGAAGATTAGTGAAGAATCTCCCCGCAATCCGTCATCATTTTTAGCGTTGGTCTGAAGGCTGTGATGTTGATGGTTGACTGAAATGGCTCTTTCGGGTAAAACTTAGCCCGCACTTGATCCTCGTGGTAAATTTTAGTTGTAGCAGGAATTTAAGACTGAAAAGTCCTTGCCGGTTGCGATCGGCATACGTTAAGCTGCAACTCCATTTGAGCCAGTTCAGGCTCTGTTCTGAAGTTCTAGTAATCAAGTAAACATTCTCAACCTGGGCTTGGAGCTTAGGTTGAATTGAAACGAATCAATAAGTTCACGGGAGGAACCATAATGCGTAAGCCAACTATGTTTCGGAAGGCGTTGACAGTTGCGTTGATGATGGCTGTTGGCAGCTTCTATTCGTTGGTGACTACTTCGGCGCTCGCGCAAACGGCTGCCAAATCGGCAGGTGAATTGTCGGTGACGGGCAGCGTCTCGATCAACGGCACGCCAGCGATTTCCGGCGCGACCGTGTTCAGCGAGAGCAAAATCAAAACTTCGCGCAATGGAATGGCGACGGTCAATTTGGGCAAGTTGGGACGCGTTCAGCTTGGTCCGGAATCTGAAATGACGTTGAGCTTTGCTGATGGCAGAGTCGGTGGCAACCTGACGTCTGGCCGTGCGGTGGTCAGCACTCCTGCTGGAGTGGCGATCAATGTCGCTACCGCTGAAGGCATTGCGACCGCTGATGGCAAAAACGCCTCGACCCTGACCGTTGACGTGACTTGTGGCAACACTCGCGTTGCGGCCAGCCGCAGCGATGCCAAAGTTTCCTCGGGCAGCAAGGTTGAGTATGTTGCCGCTGGCAGTGAAGTTTCAGTTGGCACGCAAGCCGCTCCGCGGTGTGCGCGTCTTTCCACTGCCAATCAGGCTTCGGGACTTAGCCCCGGCGCGATTGCAGCATTGATCATTGCCGGTGTCGGCGGCGCAGTGGCGGGCATCGTCGCTGCCTCGCAATCGGACAACGTTACACCTAGTTCCATCGTGGTGAGCGGTTTCCGCCCGTAATCGCAATTCAATTCTGAAGAAAACCGCGATGCGCCGGAGTCACTCGTCTTGAATGACTCCGGCGCATTGTTTCGATCACCTGCTCTTTATTCACGCTGGAGCCGAACCGCTTCCGGTAATCCGGGAATACTAGCGCCGCGTACAAAAATTGAACAGCCGAAACGGCTGAACTGTGATGTCGCCCCTCATTGCTCTTCTGACACCGTGCCTTATAGACGCGCGTCGCTGCCCACCCTCACCGATTCGGCTGCGCGTCACTTTCAGGTCTTACCACCATGACGTTTCGTAAGCATTCTTTTTTCCATTGTTTGCTGTCGTGTGCTGTCCTGTGCATCGCCGCTTCGGCTATTTTTGCCCAGCAGGAGCAGACACTGGCTACAGTTTCTTCCGCCAAGAGCGCAAATTCCGGCAATCGAGATTACCGCATTGGACCGGGAGATGTGTTGAGCATTACTGTCGCCGGTGAACCGGATTTGCGAGGCGTTAAGGCCAAAGTTTCCCAGGAAGGCACCATTGAGCTTTTGTACATTGAAAAAAGCGTCAAGATTGCCGGGCTGACAGAACAGCAAGCTACCGAATTATTGCGAAAAGAATTCACCGTCATCCTCAAAGAGCCGCAGGTGACGATCTTTATCGAAGAATATCACGCCCAGGTGGTGTCCATTGCCGGAGCCGTCAACCGTCCGAAACAAGTCGCGCTGAACCGCGAAATGCGCGTGTACGATTTGATCAGTGATGCGGGAGGTTTGACTGATAAAGCTGGAAATGTGATTCAGCTTGTGCGGTTTCGACCGACTGAAAGTATGGAGATCATCAGTCTGAGCGACCTGATTCGTAAACCGGAACTGAATCGTGTGTTACGCGATGGCGATTTGATCAATGTGCCGGAAGCCGGAATCATTTATGTCACTGGCAATGGGGTGAACAAACCCGGCGCGTTTCCGCTGAAAGAACCGATCAAGTTGACGGCAGCGATTGCGCTGGCAGGCGGATTTGCGCAAGACGCCAAAAAGAAAGAAGTGCATCTGGTTCGTTCCAACGGTCCAGACCAAGCCGCGGCGACTGAAACGATCGTTAACTTTGCGGAAATCGAAAAAGACGCAAGCAAAGACATTGTGCTGAAGCCTTACGATGTGGTGATGATTCCCGAATCCACACGCGGAAAACAGACGCGCTCTTTGATACAGGCTTTTGCCGGTGGATTATCCAGCGCCTTGGGCTGGGGTATTTTTAGATAAGACGCGACAACGCACTAATGAACAATTACGACGATAACCAAACTGCTCTCACCAGCATTCCCCAAACGAATCGAGAATTAAGCCGAGAGTCCAAACGAGTTGGTGGGTATCCTGCGTACAGCCGATATCCGGCTGTCGAAGTTGAAAAGAATTCCGTCCGGGAATACTTCCGCATCATTCGCCGCCACAAATGGATTGTGCTGGCGACGCTGGTGGTGCTGACGACCATCGTCACCATCGGCACGATGCTGAC
>JAEUQP010000344.1 GCA_016789645.1 Acidobacteriota bacterium
TGTCGCACCGATTGTCACCTTCACTGGCTACACCCGATTCAACGACCGCACGCGATTTCAACTCGTCGCCGGAGCCATGCCGGGCAACGAACCGCGTTTCAAAACCTTTCTGGCCGGAACCGGATTCAGCAGCGAAACCGGTGACGAAGCCGTCGTCAACGAAAACTTCCTGAGCGCCTTTACTGCCGAAGCCTTTCGCCAGCGCCGAAACAATCGCGGCGCTTCCGGCGGCGGCCCGTTTCAGGCAGCGCCCAACAAAACCGATGCAGAGCGTCAGCGCGAAGCTCAAGCCGTCATTGGCAAGGAAATCGCTCTGCTTTCGCTTCCGACGGGACAGGCGCCGGGCGCAGGCGACAGCATTTTCGGCATTCCGTTGCTGAATTTCCCCAGCCAGACACCGCAGCGCGAAGCCACCGATCCGGACGAAAGCCGATTTGAACGGCATGTGTTTCGCATTGTCGGAGTGCTGAAAAATGATGGCGGCATTAATTTCAATCCGTTTGGCAACGCGGATTTTTATCTGCCGATGGGACAAGCCAAACAATTGCGACTGGCCAATCTGTCGCCGATGGAACGTATGGGCGGAGCGTTGGTGGGGCAATCGGACGAAGCCTATCGCGCGATAGAATTGCGCGTCACCGATCCCAGCCGCATCAAACCCGTCACTGCAAAAATGGAGCAGATGGGCTTTCGCGCGATTTCCGTCACCACCCAACTGGAAGAAATCGAGCGCATCTTTCTGATCATCAACAGCAGCCTGGCCTTGCTCGGCGGCATTGCGTTGCTGGTGGCTTCGTTCGGTATTTCCAACACGATGATTATGTCCATCCGCGAACGCACGCGCGAAATCGGCATCATGAAAGCCATCGGCGGTTCGGACGGCGAAATCATGCGCATCTTTTTTGTCGAAGCCAGTTTGATCGGTTTGTTTGGCGGCGCCTTAGGCGTCGCAGTCGGTTGGGGCATAGACCGCATTGCCAACGTGCTCGCGAACCAATGGATCGCGCGCCAAACCGGTCAGGCCATTCGGTACGTCGAATTCTTTTCCATCCCCTGGTATTTGTGGACGGGGGCGATTTTGTTTGCCGTCGTCATCAGTTTGCTGGCCGCCATTTATCCCGCTCGCAGCGCCGCCAAAGTTGACCCGATCAAGGCGCTTCGCTACGAATAAAGCAATTCAACTCTTTCTGACGATCACAGCGTCTTCGACATGCGGATTGCTGTGCAGCGTGACATGAACCGGGCAACGACCGGCGATGTACAGCAACCGTTCGCGCTGCTCTTCAGTCACGTCGCCCGTCACGTAAATCAACCGGCTGATGTGTTGAATCTCTTTCTTGCCGTCTTTTTCTTCGGTGGTGCAGCTTTCGCAATCGTCAATGTGGATGCGGTCGAAAGTCAGCATGACTTCGACATCGGTGATCGGCAGTTTTTTGCGTTCGATGTACATCCGCAAGGTCATCGCCGTGCAGGCTCCGAGCGCCGACAACAGCAAATCATACGGTGACATTCCTTCGTCCTTGCCTCCGGCGGAAACCGGTTCGTCGGCAATCAGCGTGTGTTTGCCTGCCGTGATTGTCGAACGAAAACCTTCCTGCAAATTCAGTTTGACGCGAACATCGTTCATAGCTTTTGAAATTGGTTAGCGACCTTTCGGCCAAGTTGTTCCAGCTTTTCAATTGTCGCCCGCACATCGTCTTTTGTTGTGCGGGGATTGATGGTGCAGAGTCGTTGCACGACGCGACCGTTCAGCGCCGTGGAATTGGCGAATGTGAAGCCGTCTTCGATTTGCGCTTCGACAATGTGCCGGTTGAGTTCGTTAAGTTCTTCGTCCGATGTTTCAAACGAGGGAATGAATCGAAACGCCACGATGCCCATGGTGGCCGGACTGACGATTTCCCAACAACTGGATTGCCGAACCAGGCTTTCAGCAAATTCCGCCAGTTCAAAACCGTGTTCGATGGCTTGGCGAAACGCCGCCGCGCCAAAGGTTTTTAGCGACAGCCACAACTTCAACGCGCGAAACCCGCGCGTCAATTGAATGCCGTAATCGTAAAAGTTTATTTCCTGCTCTTCGACGCGCTTGGTGTCTTCCAGGTATTCGGCCATCGTGTGAAAGGTTTTTTTCAATCCACGCGCGTCCCGCAAAATCACGCAGCCGATTTCAAACGGTTGAAACAGCCATTTGTGCGGATCGAGCGACAATGAATCGGCGCGTTCGATCCCAGCCAACAACCGTTTGCCGCGTTCGGTCAAACACGCTGCGGCGCCGTACGCTCCGTCAATGTGCAGCCACAGGTTTTCCGCTTTGCAAAAATCGGCAATTTCAGTGAGCGGATCAATCGCGCCGGTGTTAGTGGTGCCGGCGTTGGCGATGACGCAAAACGGACGACGACCGGCGGCTCTGTCAGCAGCAACGGCCTGGCGAAGCTGCGGCATTTCCAGGCGGAACTGTTCATCCGACGGCAGCTTGCGAATCTGGTCGCGCGTGAACCCCAGAATCCGGAGCGCTTTTTCCAGCGACGAATGCGTTTGGTCAGAAAAGTAAACGAC
>JAEUQP010000376.1 GCA_016789645.1 Acidobacteriota bacterium
GTTGGAGCGAAACGCCAGAAACCCAATCGCGCCAACCGTGCCGAGCAGCAACCAGCGCACGCGCCGTTCGGAATCCACCATTGCCGTCATCAGCAACGCGATCAGAATGGTTTTGCTGAATTCGATCCATTTGCCCTGAGCCAGTTCCGTCGAATAGGCAAAATAGGTTGCCAGCGAAACCTGCCCCCACAGCAACAGCAGCAACCCATTCGGAATCAATTGCGGAGCGCGCCGTGTCAGTTCAAAGATGGCGTACCCGATCAAGGTCGCCACCGCTACGGCCAGCGAAATCGGCGCATTCGGCATGTAAGCCCATTCGTGCGGGCGCACGTAGGCAATGCCGACATAGCTGATCAAGCCGGTGAACGGCGCAAACAACGCCAGCGGAACCGCCAGAAAAATTACGCTGAAAACCAGAATTTGCCGCATTACTTCCCACGCGAACTGAAATTCGCGGAATGTTCGCTGACGCCGGATCGGCGATTGGCGACGCGCGCCATCACAAACAGCAGGTCAGAAAGCCGATTCAAATACGTCAGCGAATGCAGATTGATTTCGCTTTCCGCCATCAAGGCAACGATGCTGCGTTCGGCCCGGCGCGCGACACAGCGAGCCAGATGCAACGTTGCACCGAATTGCGTGCCGCCCGGCAAAATGAACTCGCGCAACGGCTCCAATTCTTCCATCAGCGTATCAATCAACTGTTCCAGTTCGGCGACGTGTGATTCATCCACGCGTGGAACCTGAATCGTCAGCGGACTGGCCAGATCGGCTCCGACAATGAACAATTCGTTCTGAATTTTTCCCAGCGCGTCATCAAGCTGCGCGTCCTGCAACCCGACGCGCGCCAGCCCCAACAGCGAATTCAGTTCGTCCACATCGCCAAAAGCCGTCACGCGCAAATCATTTTTTTTGACTCGACTGCCGTCCACCAGCGAAGTTTCTCCGCTATCGCCTGTCTTGGTGTAAACCCGTGTAATTCTCAAAATCCTTCTCCTTATGATTTCAAAACGGAAACATATAACTCTGCATATCGCTGCAGCGTTCGCTCAAGCGTGAAGTCGCGTTCGACTTTTCGCCGCGAAGCTTCGCCAAACGCTTTGGCCAATTGCCGGTCAACGACCAACCGCAAAAGCCGTTCTGCCATTGTTTTAGCGTCGCCAACCGGAACCAGAAAGCCTGTGTTGCCTTCTTCCACCATCTCCGGCAACGCCCCAACCGCCGTGGCCACGACGGGCAATCGCGCGGCCATCGCTTCCAGCACCGTCATCGGCATTCCTTCGGACAACGACGACAGCGCAAACACATTCATCGCCTTCAACACGCGCGGAACATCGCGCCGCATTCCGGCGAAAATCACGCTTCGATTCAATCCGCATTCGCGGACAAATTGTTCCAGTGTCGTTCGTTGGTCGCCGTCGCCGACGATCAGCAATTTCAACGCGGCGTCGGGTTTGATCGGCACCAACTCCGCAAAGGCTCGCACCAGCGTGAGCGTGTCCTTGTTTTTGTCGAGCCGCGCAACAGTTCCAATCACAAATTCTTCCGGCTCGATGCCCAATTCTTCGCGCACGTCACTTCCATCAGCCGCATCAATGCGCGGCAACTCCACGCCGTTGGGAATTACTAGCATTCGTTCCAATGGAAATTTTGTCTGACGGCAATAAAACTCGCGCAC
>JAEUQP010000286.1 GCA_016789645.1 Acidobacteriota bacterium
CCAATCTCGCCTTCCTCGGTCGTTTTTTCGTACTTCACGCCGCGTTTGCGGAAGTGCATCAAAACGTGATTGACCGTCATGCGGTGTAGCCAGGTCGTAAAGGCGGATTCACCACGAAAACTGCCAATCTTGCGGAAGAGCTGAATAAAGACTTCCTGCGTCAGGTCCTCGGCCTCCGTCGCGTTCGCCAGCATGCGCAAACACAAGCTGTAAACGCGGCGATTGTGGCGCTCGTAAAGCGTCTCAAAGGCTTTGATGTCTCCACGCGATGACGCCTGTGCCAAGTCGAAATCGCCCTTGGCATTGTATATCCCATTCGCTGTCACGCTGTTCGGTTGCCCCCGGAAGCAGGCATCACAGATTTCATCAGGATTGGCGGCGCGGCGTTGAAGATTATGATTAAAGAACTCCGTCGCAGCTCGTCGGCCTCTGTGATGCCGCCCTAAAAAGTGCGGTTGCTCTCTTCAGATCAAATTTAATCTCGACCGGCATTCGCGGTCTGATGTGAGTTTGAAGCGGCGGAAAGTTCGCTGAACCCACCCACCGATAAGGCAAGCCATCATAGCCTAACGTTGTGAAAAGCCGCAATAACCTGTTTGGGTCTTAATGCCGGAAAATCTACAAACTTGGCGTTCGCTTTTGGCGGGGGCGCGTTGTAAAATCCGCGCTCGCTGCGGAAGGTAAGATTGTCCCATCCAAACAAATTCGCACTGTACATCTTCCGACAACGAATCACTCGCAACCTGGGGAAATCCATTTTTTATGCCACGCATCGGAATCGAGCTGAACAACGTTTGCAATCTGGATTGCACGCACTGTTTTCGCAGCATCTATCGCGGTGGAGCCGAAAACAATAAAGACCTGTTTTTGCCGCCGGAATTGCTGGACAAAATCCTGTCCGAAGGCAAACCGCTTGGGTACAACCACGTCGCCATCACCGGAGGCGAACCGCCCATGCATCCTCGTTTCGGCGAATGTCTGGACATCATCGCCAAACACGGATTCACTTATCACTTTTTGACCAACGCGAGAAATTTTCAAAAGACGTTGAAAGCCGTCAGTGTGCCGCATCGCAAAGCCAAGTTGACTGGAATCAGCTTCAGTCTGGATGGCGCAACCGAAGCGACGCACGACAAAATTCGTGGCAAAGGATCATATAAGGAAGTCGTTACCGCCGTTGCCATGTGTCAGGCCGTCGGGATCGAACCTTCGCTGATTACCACCATCAACAAAGCCAATCGTCACGAAATTGACCAGTTCGCCCTGTTGGGGGCGCATCTGAAAGTTCGCCGCCAGGTGTTTGGCCACCAAAATCCGACCGAGCACAACATGGGCGAAGACCTGATTTTGCCGCTCAATGAATGGCGGGCAGTTGAACGCGATGTGGCGCGCGTTATGTCCGGGTTTCGCCACGAAATTACGATGGCAGTTGGTTTTTATACTGAATACTATCTGCCGCGTTGCGCTCCCTTAATGATGGATGACCTCAACGTGGATTATAAAGGTCGTCTGACGCTCTGCTGTCAGTTGTCGAATTATCGTGATGCGCAAGGGGACGGCGAAGACGTGGTCGGCGATTTGAAGAAAATCAGTTTGCCGCAGGCGCTCAGCAATCTGATGGATTTGATCGGCAAGGTTCACAAAGAGCGACTGGCGATGGCGGCCATTCCCGAACAACGAGAAAAGCTGCATTACCCGTGTCTGGTTTGCGTGGATCGGTTCAGCAAAACCAGTGAACAGCCGATGCTGGTGCAGGTGGCTGGGCTACAGCGCGAAGCCAAAGCCGCAGGAGTTTGAAATTGCTTTTCCAAAAATGAAACCGGCTTGGAAAGCGATCGCTTTCCAAGCCGGTTTCATTTTCAAGCCAGTCTTCGATTACTTGGCAATGACTTTGATCGGAACTTCAACTTCCTTCACATCGGAATTGTTGGTTTCGATTTTGATCTTGCCTGTGTGAGTTCCCACCGGAGGTTTTTCGCCAAACCCGACGCGCAAGACGACGGTTCGACCTGTTGGATCGCTGGATTCATTTTTGATTTTCAGAAACGGCAATGTGGACGTGATGGATTTAATCTCCAGTCCATCGCCTCGACCCAACTTGATCCAGACGAACTTGCTCAGGAAAGTCACGTCTCCTTCAGGATCGGAAACCGGCACATTTTCAAACACCAGGTTCGCCGGATTGACCGTTACTGCCGGAGCGACAGTGATCTGCAAATCCACCGTCAATTCCGGCATTTGTTTGCTGTCGGTCGCCAGGCGAACCGTTTGCGCATGACTTCCGGCAGGCAACGTGGACGAACTGAGAATTTCCAGTGCATACCGCTTGCCTTCTTCCAGCGTTTGCAGCTTGACGTTGAACGCTTCGCCGCCCGGAGTCATCTGCGTGATTTTGATCGGCTCAGCCGTGTTGTTGTAAATGGTAATCAATCCGTTGGCGCTTAGCCCGCGCGGCGAACGAGCGCTCCATTGATTCGTCGGACCGACAATGAATGGGCCGACAATCTTTCCCTGGGGTGTCATATCGCTCAGCACAACCATGCTGACTGTCAACGTGAACTGTTCTTTCTGCGGATCGTTGGTGTAGACCTCGGCAGTTTTGGAAACTGGGCCGGTATAGGCTTCAGTGCCAACGGTGAGAATGATTTTGCCCTCCTGACCAGGAGGGACGACTTTGGAAAAGTCGCTTGCCGCGCATCCTCAGCTGGGCGCAACCCGTTTGATTTCCAAATCAGCGGTGCCTTCGTTTTTGAAGGTAAACGTGAAGTTGGCAGACGTGCCTTTTTTGACTTCACCAAGATTCAGATCGGTCTTTTTGATGGCGATCTTTGGTGCGGGTGCGTTTGCCGCTTGTGCGAACGCCATAACTGACAAGGTCAGCCAGATGGCGCAAATCGCAGCCAGATTCAGGGTGTGTTTCAGTTTCATTTGAACTCCCAAGAGAAAATATGTTGGGGCTACGTGTGAGCGGCGCGAAGTGTAGCAGGGCAGAAGGGTCTTGTCACCGTTGAAATCTCCCACTTCGTTGCGGCAGGGGGCAGAGTTCGCAAATCAAAATTTCCAGCAGCAAACGTGGTGTGGCCATGGAAGTTTTCAGCGCGACATCGGTGGCGGCAATGCATTGGATGCCATCCAGGATTTGCCGAGTTTCGACGCGGCGAACGCGTTCGTTGAACCGGCCAACAACGTAAGGCGACATACCTACGATTTTGGCGACTTCGGAATTCGGCGCATTTTGTTTCATCAATTCTTTGGCGCCGAGCATTTTGCGGTAATTGCTGGCAATCGCGCCCAGAATCATCAAACTCAGCGTTTGCGGATTTTCGGAAGCGTTGTCGAAAATCCGATGCAACAGGTTCAACGCTTTCTTCCGGTCGCCGTCCACCACCGCATCGGTCAGTTCGAAGTTGGAATGTTCGCGCGAATGCCGAACCAGTTCGTTGATTTCGTCCTGCGTGATTCGCCCTTTGTCGCCGACAAACGCAATCAATTTGTCGAGTTCGTTCGACAAGCGCATCAAATCCACGCCGACCATTCCCACCAGATACGCCGCCGAAGCCGCATCCATCGAACAGCCCGCTCGTGTGACGTAATCGCGAATCCAATTCGGCGCGCCATCGCGTTCATCCAGAGCCTCGAAACTGACGACTTCGCAACCTTTTCGCAGCGCCGTCGAGATGTTGCGCCGGTTGTCCAACCCATCACTGACGAACACCAGCACCGACGTGTCCACGGGTTTTTTCAAATACGCTTTCAGCAATTCAAGCTGGTCGTCGTCGCTAATCGCTTCAAAGCCTGTGACGACGATCATCCGCCGAGGCGAAATCATCGGAAACTGTTCGGCCAGCGCCAGAGCTTCGTCCAGATCACCTTGCGCAACGGAAATCGCCGCGTAATTGAAATCGCGCACTGAAGCGTCCACCGCCGCTTCAGTCAATTTTTTCAATGCTTGATCGCGTGAATACCGTTCTGTCCCTTCAAACAGATAAAGCGGCGCAATCTGTCCGCTTTTCAGTTTGCGGTAAAAATCGGTTTGCGATTTCAGCGCGTCTTGTGAACCGGCCTTTTTCATTCCGCTTGTGTCGGTAGCCCGCGCGTAAGCAAGGGCATTTCTAACAAAATTACAGCCCTTCCTTACGGTCGGGCTACTGTTACTTATGGAATCTAAAACCCTTCCAGAATCGTCGTCATTACACTTTTGGCAAAATCGCGTGCAATGCGATCCACCGCCGGGCCTTCTTCGCTGAAAAAGGTTTTCGGGTCGCCCGCGATTTCGTATTCGCCGCGAAAGACCAGGTTCTGATTGTCGAACAGAATCTTGTTTTTGGTTTGATCCTTGACGGTGATCGCAACGGTGACGGCGACTTCAAACACGCGCGCGCGTCCCAGATCATCCAGCCCGACCGGACGATAATTGAACGCCTTGATCGTGCCGAGCATCACCGCATCGGCGCCTTCGGCGGTCGAAACCACGCGCAAAGCTCGCGCTCGGCGCAACGTTTCCTCCACGACTGCCGAAGTAAAACGCTGCTCGACTTTGAACCGCAAGCTCGGATTCTGAAATGGCGGCACGGCAAAGGTCTTGATGTGTTTCGGCAATCCGTCGCCACGTCCGACCGGCTTGTAACATTCAGTGTAGCCGCTGACCAGCAACAGAATCGCCGTCAGAAAAATGGTTTGAGTTGTCCTCTTCATAAATGATCCTCAACGTTGATTGCAGGTCAAAATCTCCCGAAACCCGCAGCAGTGTCAAGCCGCAGACTTTTGCCTGTTAATGCTCGCTGACTGGCTTCGTTATGAGTTGCGGAGGATACGATGCAAAAAATTGCAATTGAAACTTGCGGGCTAACGCGCCGGTTCGGAGCGCAGCTTGCCGTAAACGAAGTGAATCTGGCTGTTCCCGAGGCCAGCATTTACGGATTTCTGGGACCGAATGGAGCGGGCAAAACCACGACCATTCGAATGCTGCTTGGCTTGATTCGCCCAAATGCCGGCGAAGTGAAATTGTTTGGCGAACCGTTTGCCGAAAAACGCTTGGCGTTGCTTCGTCGTGTCGGTGCTTTGGTTGAAACACCGTCGCTGTATTCTCATTTGACCGGACGCGAAAATCTGGAAGTCACGCGACGTTTGATCGGAGCTGAACGAAAGCTGATTGATCGGGCGTTGGACATTGTCAGGTTGTCCGCAGACGCACATCGCCGAGTTCGCGAATACTCGCTGGGAATGCGCCAACGGCTCAGTCTGGCCTTGGCGCTGCTTAACAATCCCGACCTGTTGATTCTGGACGAGCCGGCGAACGGACTTGATCCGGCGGGCATTCACGAAATGCGCGATTTGATTCGCCGCCTGGCTTCGGAATTCGGCATCACGATTTTTCTTTCCAGTCATCTGCTCAGCGAAGTCGAACAGGTGGCCAATCACATTGGCATCATTCATCAAGGCAAGCTTGTGTTCCAGGGAACATTGGCTGAGTTGCAAGCCGAACGACACGAACATTTGACCATAGGCGTAACTCAACCCGATCAGGCTGCGACTTGTTTGACCGCCGCTGGTTGGTCGGTGAAACGGCTCAACGATGGATTGCTGGGCGTTGCCGCCACAACGCGCGAAGCCGCTGTTCGCATCAACAGTTTGCTGGTTGGGCAACGATTGGACGTGTTTCACATCGCGCTGACGCAAGCTTCGCTGGAAGACATTTTCCTGAACCTGACCAACAACTCTGCCGAACGGGAGGCCGCCTGATGACAATTTTTCGAGTGATGCATGCCGAAATGCTAAAGCTGAAACGCACGCTGGCATTCCGCATGGTGTTTGTCGCGCCTGTGCTGGTGGTGACGCTGATCTTTTTTATCCTGTATGAAAAAAAGGAATTCAAACCTGATTTCGATTTGTGGGATTCGGTTCTGAAAATCGCGCTGAACTTCTGGGCGGTTTTTATGATGCCGTTGCTGATTACGCTGGAAACCGCTTTGCTCAGTGGGTTGGAGCACGGCGAAAAACAGTGGAAACACATTCTGGCGCTGCCTGTGACGCGGAAATCGGTTTATCTGGTCAAACTGCTGACTGTTCACATTCTGATTTTGATCAGCATGACGGTGCTGATTGTTTTAGCGGTTCTGGTCGGGTTTCTGTTCATGAAAATCCGCCCCGTGCTGGCAAATGCAGGCATGCCGCCCTGGGGATGGATTTTCAAACACGCCAGTTATGTCTGGCTGGCTTCGTGGCTGATTATGGCCATTCACACCTGGATCAGCGTTCGTTGGGCGAGCTTCACCGTGACGTTGGGAGCAGGCATCGGCGGAACCTTTTTTGCGCTGTTCGCTGCCAGCGCGAAATTCGGCAAGTATTACCCTTGGCTGTTGCCGGTGAATGTTTTTTCGGATCAACGGCTGAAAATGGCCTTGCTGATTGGGATCATCGGAGGAATTGTGGCGACGGTGCTTGGGTGTTGGGATTTCGTCCGGCGCGATGTGGCGTAATCCAACGGTCCGTGCAATGCAGAAATCGGTAGAGGTTTGGTTGTTATGACCAAACCTCTACCGATTTTTTGTTTGGGACAGTTATTTGATTTGCGAGCCCAGCCATTCCGTCCGCAGTTTTTTCATTTCCGCTGTGACTTCTTTATTGATGCTTTCAAACGCCACGACTTCCAGATTCGGGTCTTCGGTAAACGTCAGTTGGAAGGTTTTTTTCAGACCGCGCTGTTCGGCTTCGATGGTGATGGTGTCGCCGGGTTTGTGTTTTTCCAGAATTGCCGAAATGTCTGAAGGTTTGCTGACCGCCTGGCCATCAAAGGTCAAAATCTTGTCGCCGCGATCCAGTCCAGCTTTGTACATTGGGCCGGTTCGCAAGGTCGGACTGCTGATCAGCACTGCGCCGCCTTGTTCGCGAAGCTGCCCGTCCAGCCAGAGTTTGCCCGGTCGCGCTTTGCGAAGCTGAAATCCGGCTTTGGCCAACAGGCTTTCGTAATCCGGAACGTCGCGGCCTTCGATGAAGCGTGCAAAGTAATCGTTCGCAAACGCCGCGTCGCCAGTGTATTTCGCCAGCGAAGCTTTTAGGTCGGCAATGGTGTACGGTTTGGCAGGCGCGTAATTTTTTTGATGCTTGCCGTGGTCTTGCCAGAGTTGGCGCATGTAACCATCCAGCGTCTTGCCCGTGAATTTCGTGCGCAAGGTCAAATCCAACCCCAACGCCACCGCGCTGCCGTAGGTGTAATACGACAAAAAATTGTTTTGCAGGTTTGACGGATCCGCCGCCGCCGCGCCATCGGCATACACGGCTTGTTGACTCATTTCGATGGCCCCGTGCAACAAACGCCCCGGCGTATTGACGATGGAATTGACCGTGAAGCCCAGCCCGCGCCCGAAACTCGCGTCGTCGCCCATAAAGCCCGCACGTTTCATCGCCAGTGAGCCGTAATACTGGGTGAAGCCTTCGCCCACCCACAGCCCGTCGGAAACGTTGGCGTCTTCGAAGCTGAATGGTTCAAGCGTTTTCGGGCGCAGCCGTTCAACGTTCCAGGCGTGAAAGTATTCGTGCGACACCGTGCCCAGATTGCCGCGCGCGCCGCCCGCTTTGATCGAACGCGAACTGGTCAAACTGGTCGAGTTGCGATGCTCCATGCCGTCGCCGCCGATTTGCGGGACGTAGTTGGCAATGAAGGTGTACGTGCCGAAATCGAAATCGGGCGCTTCGCCGAAAATGGCGTTTTGTTCGGCGACGATCTTTTGGCACATTTCGGCGAACTCATCCACTTCAGCGTCCGAAGCCACCGGATCATTGATCGCCAGCCGAATGGTGTAGGTCTTGCCGTTTGATTGAATCGGCCATTCGCGCAGCCGGAAGTTCGCCAGCATCGTCGGCGAATCCATGAAGTATTGCAGATGCGGCGCGGTGAAGACTTGCGGATCACTGGTCGGAACCAACTGCGTCGCCACTTTCCAGCCGGGCAAGCCCTTGAAGCGAATCGTAATCGGCGCGTTTTCCATTCCGCGCGCCCACAGAAAAGTGGCCGGAATGCTCAAGTGCGCCATCGAAGGGTCAATGCCCGTGAAGGTTCCTGATCCTAAATCTCCGAACAAGGTGTAACTGATGCGGACTTTGCCTTTGTGCCCGACGATGTTCCATTGCGTAGGATTCGGGCGCGTAAAGCTAAGCGCCGCTCCGTTACCGTCCGTTGCGCGCACGCTGTACACGTTCTTGGAAAATTCCTGCGCCGCATACCGCCCCGGAGAAGACCGGCTCATGCGCACTTCCAGCGGTTTGCCCGGCGGAGCGCCGGTGAAGGTGACCGTAATTTCGGCTTCGTGATGCGCGGCGTTGGGGAAGGAAATTTCATATTCGACCTTGCTCTGCGCCAAAGCGGAAGCCGACAGCAGCGATAAGATGGTAGTTAGGAAAATCAGGCGAAGGTTTACGAACAAACAATTGCATCTGCGTTGAAGCATGTTTCGATTTCTCCTCGATCGTCAATGTACAAGCTGGTTTTAGGAAATAATGATGAGCTCAGTTCAACAACAGGAAATTTGAATGGGCAGGATACATTAGCTGTGTGAAGATGCCCAACCCTGTTCGGCAAGCCTTTCTGCCAGTATGCATTCCCGTTTCAGTTCGTTGAGCGCGTGGTAATACCAATAAAGGCATACAGTCGCCAACAAATGATAAAGAATCAGTCGCGCGTGAATTAGATTGGCAAACAGATTCATATATTCGCCAGGCTTTAGATTGCTCATCAAATTGTGATGAAGGAAAAACGACACGCCGACAATGACCGCCAGAATCAGAGCCAGCACCCAAAACCGAGGATAAAAAACCGAGCGCGGCGCCAGGCTCAGCTTGTCGCCGGTTAACAGGCTGAGGGTCGCTTTGTACCGACCGGATTGCAATTCGCGCTGCGTCGCCAGCACGAAATGAAATGGAGGCAGCAGAAAAATAACCAGCAGTACGAGAAAGTAAACAATGTCTTTCAGGTAAGCTGCCTGGGCAGTGTAAGTCTGCCAGTTCATTTCGGTCACGGGATTGGTCGGCAGAAACAGACAAGCTCCGGCAAAGACCAAAAGTGCGGAACCAAAAAAAATGGCAGCCGAGGTGGCTAATCCTTTGCGGCTGCCATCGCGCGTGAGTTTCCAGTCAACGGCCAACCCGACAAGCGAGGTAGCAAAGACAAAAGTGAAAATCGCCGCCGCCACCCATAAACTGGCACGTCCGTACCGATCAAACTGGTAAGCGATTTCTCCTAGCAAGGCGACCGCATACAGCGCCGCATACAATCCGCTGACAATCAGCGCGTGGGACAAATGACCGCCGAAGGGCAAATTCAGCTTGCCAGACAATCCCAGAGCCGAGGCGATTTCAGCGGGCGTGAGCGTTTGTAAGACACTTCGATCTGTATCCAGAACGCGGACTGCAGCTTCCAGCCGTTGCGCCTCATGCCAGCAAAGCTCACACTCCAGCACATGCGCTTCGACCGATTGCCGTTCCGATTCGCTTGCTCGCCCAAAGCAATAAGCCGTCAGCAAACGATTGATCTCCGGCTCGGCGCAATTCTTTTGTCGGGCGATGATTTGTTGACTGCCCACGTGTTCTCCTTCGTGAGTTGACGCCTCCGGCAAGCGCCAATCTATCCGGCGGCTGTTGAGAAGGCGGTTGGCCGCCGCAAAATCGTTCTCGAAACATCTCTTCGGCAGCGTAAAGCTTGCCGCTCACCTGCGCCAGAGTCAGTTCCAACATGTGGCTGATTTCTTCCAAGGTAAATTCTTGGTTTCGCTTGAGCAGCAAAATGACCCGATGCTGTCCGGGCAAAGTCATAAGGGTTTCACAAACGTGAATCACCAATTCGTAATCCGAAATTGGCTCCGGAATTGTTTCGACAAAGTCGTGCAACTCTCCCGGTTCGTCCATCGGCAGAGCCGCTCTGCTCCGCTGCCTGCGCCAATAATCACTGATCTTCCCAATCAGAATGTGCTCCAACCAACTGCCGAGCTTGCTTTCGCCGCGAAAGAGTCCGCGCTGCATCTGACTGAGCGCAGCCAGCATGGCTTCCTGAGCCACATCCTGACAATCCTGTGCAGGCACACCTTTACGTCTGGCAAGCCATTCGAATCGCTCTGAGAACTTGCGCGCAAACTCGTCCGCGGCAGCTTCCTCTCCGCTGACGATGGACGCAACTAAAGATAGGTCTTCGACATGAACGGGCTGAAGTGTAGACATCGTAACCTCCTGGAAATTGGCCGAACCTACAGGGGC
>JAEUQP010000430.1 GCA_016789645.1 Acidobacteriota bacterium
CAACTGGCGGATATTTCGCGAGGCAAGGAAGTTTTGGAGCAGGCTTTCGGCGAAGTGTTTTCGCCGGTGTTCACGCCGCCCTGGAATCGCTGCACAGACGTGACGCATCGCGCGCTGGATCAACTCGGCTTTCAAGTGCTGTCCAAACTGAACAGCGAACCGCCGGTGACGGGACACTGCTTTCGGGAAATTTCGGTGACGCTTGATCTGTTTCGCTGGAAAGGTGGAGCCGCAATGAAGGCTCCTCTGGAATTTGTGGCGGAACTGAGTTCGCAATTGCTGGCACTGGATACGGTCGGCGTCATGCTGCATCACAAGGTGATGGACGACACTGCGTTCGAGCTGGTGCGGTTGGTGGTGAGCGAATTGCGCCGTTCCGAAACCATTCAGGTTCACAGCTTCCAGAGCTTGCTCAAGACGACGAAATGAACAGAAATCGAAACATCACGTTTCGCGGCATTGTCAGCGAACATTTGAGCGAAGCGAAATGGAGTTTGCTGGCCGCCGGGTTGGCCATGCTCGGCTTCACCGTGACGGAATTGATCGCGCCCTGGCCGTTGAAAATCATCTTTGATCACATTTTGTTGGGAAGCCCTGTGACTGGCGCGTTGGAACGGCTGAATTGCCTGAACTGGATGCTGGCGCAGGGTAAAACGACCGCGGTCGTCGCCTTGTCGTTGATGATTGTGTTGATTGCGGCGGTGCGCGGATCGTTTTTGTTCGTGCATGCCTTCATCACATCGCGCATCGGCCACGAACTGGTCTACCGGTTGCGCGGAGAATTGTTCGCCCATTTGCAGCAACTGTCGCTGTCGTTTCACGCGCGCACGCGAACTGGCGAATTGCTGACCAAAGTCGTCAGCGACACGGCGGCGCTCAAGGACGTGTTTGCCGAATCGGCGCTCAACTTCGCTTCGCATTTGCTGACCGTGTCGGCGATGTTCGTCGTCATGTTCTGGGTGAACTGGCGGCTGGCGCTGGTGGCGTTGCTGTCGTTTCCGGTGGTGGGGTACGCGCTGATGACGCTGTATCGCCGCATCAAATTTTCGACCCGCCGCCAGCGAGCGCGCGAAGGCGCGGTGGCTTCGCGCATTCACGATGCACTGACGGCGTTGCATCTGGTGCGTGCCTTTGCGCGGGAACGGCACGAACAGGAACGCTTCGATTTTGAGAGCACGCACTTGCTGGAAGAAGGCGTGCGCGCGGCGCGGCTGGAAGCGGCGGCTTCGCGCGCGATTGAAATCATCAGCGCCGCAGGGCTTTGCGCCGTCGTGCTGGTCGGCGCGATGCAAGTTCTTTCCGGGCGTTTGTTACCGGGCGAATTGCTGATTTTCACAGCCTATTTGAACAGCATGTACAAACCGCTGCGCGTGCTGGCGCGCATTTCCACGCAGTATTCCAAAGCCATGGCCAGCGCCGAACGCATCACCGAAATTTTCAGCATCGAACCGGAAACCCGCGACGACCATCAAGGCAGGCGCGTTGAAGCCTTTCGCGGCGAAATCGTTTTCGACAACGTGTCATTCGATTATGGCGACGGCAAAGGCGTGCTGCGAAACGTATCGTTCGAGGTCGAAGCCGGGCAGCGTGTGGCTTTGGTCGGCGCTTCGGGCGCGGGAAAATCCACGATTGCCAGTTTGTTGCTGCGCTTTTACGAACCGCAAGCGGGCGAGATTCGGATTGACGGATTGACGCTGCGCGAATACGAACGCGAATCCTTGCGCAACCAGATTGGCGTCGTGTTGCAGGATTCGATTTTGTTTGGCGCGTCGGTGCGCGAAAACATTGCCTACGGCAAACCACACGCGACTGACGAAGAAATCGAAGCCGCCGCCCGCGAAGCCCACGCGCATGAGTTCATCGCTGAATTGCCCGACGGGTACGAAACCATCCTCGGCGAACGCGGTTCGACCTTGTCGGGCGGCCAACGGCAACGGTTATGTCTGGCGCGCGCATTGCTCAAACGACCTTCGATTTTGCTGCTCGACGAACCGACTTCGGCAGTGGATGCCGAATCGTCTGCCTTGATTCAACGAACTGTTCAGCAACGATTGGCGGGCAAAACCATACTGCTGATTTCTCACCAGTTTGCAGGGATCGAAAATTTCGATCAGGTTCTGGTGTTGAAAAACGGCGAAATCGTCGAACGTGGCTCGCACGCGCAACTGCTGGCTCAACGCGGGTATTACTTCGATTTGCTGAGCTATGGCGCCGTCCTCAACCCGTCGTAATTTTTCTTGTCACCAAAAACTACTGCCGGTCGTATTACACAATGACCGAAGAGCCGTTATTCTGAAGGCTCGATTCCATCAAACATTCAAATCAAACCCGGAAAGGATTCTCCGCATGCGAAGAAACTTGCGTTCAACGCGCATCTTCATGACTTTGTCGCTGGCGTTCTGTCTGGTGGGTTCCAACCTGGCGGCGTTGGCTCAGGGCTTTCAAGGAAATCAGGCTCCGCCGAAACCGCCGATTAACCAATCGGACGATCCGCTGTTGCGCGGTTTTGTCTGGCGTTCGATTGGGCCGGCCAGCATGGGCGGACGTATTGACGACATTGATGTCGTCGAAAGCAATCCGTTCGTCGTTTATGTCGGTTATGCCACGGGCGGATTGTGGAAATCCGTCAACAACGGCACAACGTGGGAGCCGATTTTCGACACTTATCCGACGGCTTCCATTGGCGACATTGCCGTGTGCCAGTCAAACCCGAATATCGTTTGGGTGGGCACAGGCGAGCCGAACAACCGCCAAAGCTCCAGTTTTGGCGATGGCATTTACAAATCCACCGACGGCGGCAAAACCTTCACCAACATGGGACTGAAGGAAACGCAGACCATTGCCCGCGTGGTGATTGATCCGAAAAATCCTGACACGGTGTACGTCGCGGCGCTTGGTCACTTGTTTGGGCCGAACAAGGAACGCGGCATTTACAAAACTACCGACGGCGGCAAAACCTGGGCGAACGT
>JAEUQP010000432.1 GCA_016789645.1 Acidobacteriota bacterium
GACTTCGATCAGCTTCAACGCTTCGGCGGCGATGGCTTCGCTTTCAGCAACGACCAGCGCAATCGAATCGCCGACGTAGCGCACTTTGTCGTAACAGAGCACGGGCCAATCCACTTCGTGAACGCCGCAATCTTTGCGACCAGGAATATCCGTGGCGGTCAGCACGGCAACCACGCCGGGCAAGGCTGTGGCTTTGCTGGTGTCCACCTTCAGCAAGCGCGCATGCGGTTGCGCGCTGCGCAGGGCGCGAGCGTGCAACATTCCGTCAACGTAAAGATCATCGGCATAAATTCCTTTGCCGGTGACTTTCTCGATGGCGTCAGGGCGAGGCAGCGGTTGGCTGATGGCGTGGAGCGGCTTTTTGACAGCGGGCAGCGGCGGAACTTCCTGACCGGCGGCTTGTTGCACAGCGCGGATGATGGCGTTGTGGCCTGTGCAGCGGCAGATATTCCATTTGTGGCCGTCGTAAATTTCATCGAGCGTCGGATTCGGATTTTTTTCGAGCAGCGCAATCGTCGCCATCACAAAGCCCGGCGTGCAAAAACCGCACTGCGTCGCGCCCTGGTCAATGTAGGCCTGTTGAACAGGATGAAGCTCGCCGTTAGCCACACCTTCAATGGTGCGCAAGGTTGCGCCATCAGCCTTTTTCATCGGAACCAAACAGGAACGCACGGCTTCGCCATCGCGAATGACCATGCAACTGCCGCAATGGCCTGTGCCACATCCGTCTTTGGTGCCGGTCAGATGCAATTCATCGCGCAGCACATCCATCAGGTTGGTTTGCGGTGATGCGTTGACTTGAACGTTGTTGCCATTCACCGTCAAACGAAACGTCTGTTTCTCGCCCATAGCTTCCCTTCCAGCAATCAAGCTAAGAAAAACGGAACCACAAAAAGCGCAGAAAGCACAAAATGATCCAATCAGGTTTCGTGCCTTGAGTGCTTTTTGTGGCGAAAATACATCAGTGAGCCAGCAGCAACAGGCCTAGTTATCCAGCAAACTCATGCCGAATTCGTAATACCTGTCTCCGACCGCAGCGCCCGCCGGACACTTTTCGTCCAGCCACTGCATGTCTTCGGCGGTCAGTATGACATTCACTGCCGCTGTGTTTTCCTGCATATAAGCCAGTCGTTTTGTGCCGGGAATCGGGACAATGTCTTTGCCCAGATGCAGCAACCACGCCAATGCAATTTGCGCCGGAGAGCAACCTTTGCGCGTGGCGATTTCCTTGACCGCCGCGACCATCGCCAAATTGCGGTCGAAGTTTTCGCCTTGCAGACGAGGGATGTTGGCTTTGCGCCAATCGCCTTCGGGCAGGTCTTCGGCGCGTTTCAGCGAGCCGGTCAAAAAGCCGCGACCAAGCGGGCTGTAAGGCACAAGGCCAATGCCAAGTTCACGAATCGTCGGCAAGACTTCGGCTTCGATGCCGCGTTCCCACAACGAGTATTCTGATTGCAGAGCCGAAACGGGATGTACGGCGTGAGCGCGACGAATCGTCGCTGCGCTGGCCTCGGACAAACCGATGTACCGAACCTTGCCCGCTTTGACCAGTTCGGCCATGGCGCCAACGGTGTCTTCAATCGGCACGGCTTTGTCCACACGATGCTGATACAACAAATCAATGTGATCTACGCCCAACCGCTGCAACGAACCATCACAAGCGGCTTTCACGTTTTCCGGACGGCTGTTGGTTCCAATCGGTTTTGTCCCGTCGTAGGCAAAGCCGAATTTGGTGGCGATGATGGCTTGGTCACGTTTTCCTTTCAGCGCGCGCCCAACCAGCTTTTCGTTTTCAAACGGGCCGTAAATTTCCGCCGTGTCGAAAAAGTTGATGCCCAGATCAAGCGCCGCGTGAATCGTCGCGATGCCTTCGGCTTCGTCTGCCGGGCCATAATTGCCGCTCATTTGCATGCAGCCAAGCCCGATCGCTGAAACGGTCAGGCCTTGAGTTCCGAGTTTGCGTTGTTCCATTTCATCCTCTTTGGTTATCCACGAAGTCACACGAAGGAACACGAAGTTATTCAGAAAATCTTCGTGGTTCTTTGTGTGGCTTCGTGGATGGAATAGGGTTCCTAAAACTTGACGACGATTTTGCCGAAATGGCCGCCGCTTTCCATCAACTGCAAAGCTTCGCGCGTCTGGTCGAAGCTGAAAACGCGATCCACCACCGGCTTCATTTGATGAAGCGAGATGGCGCGGTTCATTGCCTCGAACATCTCACGGTGACCGACGAAGATGCCTTGCAATCGAATGCTCTTCATCAACACCAGCACAGGATTGATGCCGCTGCCAGCGGCCAGCGCGCCGATGACGGAAATCATGCCGCCAATGCGAACGGCTTTCAGCGAACGTTCCAGTGTGCCCGCGCCGCCGACTTCGACGATGTGATCAATGCCTGCGCCGCCATTTAATTCCTTGGCGGCTTTGTCCCAATCAGGATTGGTTTTGTAATTCACGCCATCGGTGATGCCCATTGCCGCCAGCCGAGCCAGCTTTTCGTCGCTGCTGGACGTGGCGATAACACGCGCTCCGTGCATTTTGGCGAACTGCGCCGCAAAGATCGAAACGCCGCCGGTTCCCTGAACCAGCACAGTGTCACCGGATTTGGTTTGGCCTTTGTCAACGACTGCGTTCCAGGCGGTCAGCCCTGCGCAAGGCAGCGTCGCGGCTTCTTCGTAACTCAGATGTTCCGGGCAAGCGATGACGCCGGTTTCTTCCAGCGTAACCAATTCGGCCAGCATGCCAGGTTGATCGCCGCCTCCTTTGGCTGTGCGCGCTTTGGCTTCGTTGGGTTCACCGCCCGTCCAGTTTTGAAAGAACGTGCCGATGACACGGTCGCCGGGTTTGAAACTTTTGACTTCGCTGCCGACGGCGACGACTTCGCCAGCGCCATCGGAAAAGGGAATCATGGGCAATTTCAGGCGTGGGTTGTACGTGCCTTTGACCACCATCAAATCGCGGTAATTCAACGACACGGCGCGAACTTTGACGATCACTTGTCGCGCGCCAGGTTGCGGGTCGGGCTTTTCGACCAGGGTCAATCCGTCAATGCCAAACTGCTGAAGTTCGTATGCCTTCATGGTTGCTCCTTGAGTGTTTTGATTGCTGTTTATAGAAAATCGAAAACGGACAGGTGATTCTGGCTAAATCAAAGCATGAAGATTCAAAACAGGATTGACAGGATTCTTTCAGGATAAACAGGATTCAAAGCCAACCGAAATCGTTTTAGCGTCGAAGGGCACATAAATCCTGCCGGAAATCTTGTTCATCCTGTCGAGAAAATTGTCTGATGTTCGTTGCTCTGATTTAGAAGGTTAGTGATCGCGTCGCAGTTTGATCCACCAATCGCCGGGCGGAACGTCGCGGTCAATGCCTTCGTAACGCGCCATCAATTCTTTGTCAGTGACGATGTGGCCCTGCAACCAGGCTTCGGCAGACAGCCAGGCGCCGGGCTTCAGTTCGCCTTTCAGATCGGCGCGGTTGATGATGACTTCAATTTTGATTTTGCCCGCATCCACGTCTACCCAAAGCAAAGGTTCTTCCGTGCGCGGATTGTAGATTTCTCGCCAGGAAAGAATTTGACCGCGAATGATGTAATCGGTGTCGGTCGTTTTGCGATATCCGGGGCGATCGGGCAGCGGTTCAAAGACAGGTTTGATTTTTCGGGAGTTGATCCGTGCGCGATAGGCCAATCCGGCTACTACCGCCGTGATGGGGCGTTCGCGGAAATCCAGCGGATTGATTTCCGTGATGTTTTGCAGCGCAAACATAAATTCCAGCGGCGAATCCAGCACGGCTCCGCGCAAAATGGCTTCGCCGTCTTCTTCGTATTCCAGAATTTCCCAGGGATAAAACCCCAACATGCGCTGGCCGCGAAACGCCGGTCGGCAATCGGCGTAAAACGTGCCTTTGGCAGATTCATACAGCACAGTCCAAACTTCCAGCCCTGACCCCAACCGCCAACAACATCCGTGCAGAGTGCCTTGCGGGCGATGCGCTTTGCTGATCGCGCCGAGTTGGTGCGCCTGTTCGGCCAACGCCTTGTACGAAGCGTCGTCTTTGATTTGAAATCCGATTGCGTCAAACGGCTCAGGCATAATTCAGCAAACCCCGGCGCGGCGATTTGTTTTCACCGCAAATCATCTTTCTTTTCACGGCGGGATTGGTTCTGAAAAACCGCCGGATTGGGTGGGGCATATTGTCGGACGCCGCGAATGTTCCGCGCGCGTCCGTGCGTGGGCAATTCATTGCTGCGAATCATTTCCGCAAACAAATCCATGTCGTAATCGCATTCGCGCGACATTTCTTCGCGGATGGCTTCCAGCTCTTCCAGAAAACGTGGGCGATGGTACATATCAATGGTTGGTCGCTGGTGGTCGGTGGTTGGTTTCCGCATCGCCGACAACCGGCCACCGATCGCCGTTAACCTAAAGCTCACTTACCAAAAATTCCGGCGTGACAATTTCCGGGACGAAAAAACCGGCAGCCGTGTTGAACAGTTTGATTCGGGCTTGCCGGTGAACACTGGCCAGATGGCCAAAATTCCAGGTTACCAGGTAATCAATTTTATGAAACGACGCCAGCGCGACGTGCAACGCATCGCCCAGAAACTTGCGCTGAAAAATGCCGCGCCCGATGTATCCGTCAGCCAGAATCGCGGCTTCTTCGGAAATTTCGAGCTGCGGCAAATGAGCGATCAGTTTCAGGTAACTGCGACGATACGGTTCGCGAGTGCGTTCCAGTTCGCGTTGCACCAGCGGCGAAACATAAGCGCGATAGTTTTTCAATTCATGTTCCCACCAACGAATCGTCAGGTCGCGGCGAAACGATTCTCCTTTGTCCAGATAAGCGCCGATGACCGACGTTTCAAGGTAAATGGTCGGAATCATAAATCTGGCACTCAGTTTTTTTCCGCGACCACCGAAATTGCAGGGCTTTGGGGCGTCAAGCCGAAATAATGCCGCCGCAAATCCAGCACCACGCGAAAATGGCGAAGATAATCGCCGCCCAGTACGCCGTGTTGTTCAAAGCCGGACGTTTCGTTGACGGCTTCCAGGTCGAGGATCAACGCTCGCGAATTGTTTTTTCGCAGGTTGTTGACCGTCAGCGTCGAAAGTCCCAGGGCTTCCGCGCCTTCTTCAATGCCGGCAGCGCCGATGACGCGAAAACTTTCGCCTTTCAACTTCATGCCTTCCAGGTCGTAACGTTTGACGGTGGCTTTGGAAATGACGGAAATCGTTGCGCCCGTGTCCACGATGAAATTCAGCGGACGATCCATTGTCGGCAAATGAGCTTCGGCGCTGGCCAATCCGCCGCTGGTGCTGCGAATGGGAACTTCAATGCCCAAGCCCGCCAATGCGCCCAGATGTTCCGGTTTCGGTGCCGCGGCAGGTTCGACGGGTTTCGCTTCGGCAGCATCCGTCGCAGGTTTCGTCAACTGGTCTTCGCGCAGCGGCGTGCGGTCAACGGTCATTTGCTGCGTTTTGTAATCCAGCGTCACGGCATAATTCGACAACACAGACAGTCCGATGTATCCGTCAGAACGTTCGCCTTCCGGAGTGTCTTCGGTCGAATGAACCGTGCGGATGTAAATCGGCACCGTGTCAATTCGAGCTTCGCCCAACTGAATGGAATCCAGCACGCCATACAGGATCGGGAACGTTCCGCTGCCGCCAATCGCACGAGCGTTGCCCCCTTTGGCGACCGGTTTGATGCCCAGCGCTTGGGCAGCTTTGTCGGAAAGCACGGACATACTGGCGCCGGTATCAATCACGAAGCGAAACGGCCCTTTGCCGTTTACCATGACTTTGATGAACGGACGATTGTTGACCAGATCAAAAGGAATGACGGCGAGTTCCTTGCCGCTGACACGGTTGATTTTGGTCGTCCCCAGATAGCGATAAAAATCAATCAGCCCTTTGATTCGCGCGCGACGTTCGGCATCGGTTTTCGGAGAAACTTCCAAAAAGCGCTGATACGCGTCCGCCGCTTCGTTGTAATACTCCAGTCGCGAACAGGCGCGCGCCAGCGACACGTAATAATCCGGTTCGTTCGGATCGAGAGCGATGGCTCGGCGCAATCCGTCGTAGGCTGTCTTGGCGCGATTTTCAAAGTATTCGATTTCCGACAGTCCGGCGATGGCCAGCGCCTGTTTCTGATCGAATTTGACGGCGGTGTACAGCGCTTCAATCGAATTGCGGAATTCGCCGGATCGCAACAGCGCCGTGCCGAGCAGGGCGAACGCGCGCGCATTCAACGGATCGGCAGAAATCACCTGTGCCGCCTGTTCGTACGCGGTTTGCAATTTCATCTGCTTCATCAGCGCGTAACTCAACCCCAGGCGAGCGTCCTTGTCCGCCTGATCTTTTTCGAGCAGTTGCAGATAAATTTTCTCGGCTTCAGGGAAATTCGCGGCACGCATTTCCTTGTCGGCTCGTTTCAACGCCTTGCCGCGCGATTCGGCCAGAGCAGGAAAGCTCACGGCTACGACCAACGCCATAACCGTCAATGTAAAAGTCAGCATCCGGAGAGCGGATTTCATAGCAATACCTCCAGGAAAGATGAATGCTGAATGATGAATGTTGAACGATGTGTCATCGAAACAGACACTTCATCGTTCATCCTTCACCCTCATCATTTCAAAATCTCGCCGGTTTTGTTCGACCACAGCAGAAGATCAAGTTCGTCAAAATTGATTCTAAGCTCTGCGGCGAAATTTCTCATCTGCTGTTCGACGGCCAGATATTTTTTTTTCGTGGTCGGCGGTTTGGGCGAATCAATCAAACCGACCTCGTGCAGCGTGTTCAAAATGTGTTTGTCCAGAATCGCGTACCCGCAATACCCGATGTTTCGCAAGTAATGACTGGCTTCTTTGTAGCCGATGCCTTTGATGCCGCTGTTGCGAGCAAAAAAATCCCGCCGGGCTTCGGCGTCCGGGCCAAACGAATCCAGCTTTTCGCTCAGCCGCAACCCGCATTCGCGTTGCAGAAACGTTCGCGTGTGAATGATGTATCTCGACCGCGCACGCGGAAAGCGGTGCGTTCCGACCAGCAGATTTTCCAGCCGCCGATGACTGCCGGTGAGCAGATGGCGGCGAATCCGTGCGATCGAATTCAAT
The DNA here is from genome assembly GCA_016789645.1 of Acidobacteriota bacterium. GTDB lineage: Bacteria > Acidobacteriota > Blastocatellia > RBC074 > RBC074 > RBC074. Next base: position 7,118 of record JAEUQP010000432.1, read on the forward strand.
CCCATACGCGCGCTGGCTCCGGCAGTGAAGATGCAATAACACAATTCTTCAAACAATCGTGCGTCATCTTCGCTTTGTTTGATGGCGGCAAATTCCGCCAACCGCGCGCGAATCGCCGCGCGTTTTCCTCCATAACTTTGTCGCAACTCGTCAATCAGCCTCTGGTTCATTCGTCATCCTGCAATCGCTTATCTGGCGGCAATGCGCAATTTGTTTTACTGCGCGGGGAGATTCGCGGTCAAACGCCTCCAGGGCTTTTGACGCTCAACGAACAATTCTCCTAAACTGCGCGACAGACTCCCGCACATAAACGAACAAAACGAAAAATGGATTTCCTGCAAATCACCGTTGCGGTGTTGACATTGATGGTTGCCGGATTAGGGCTAGGTTTGTTGGCCTTGCCTGACAGGCGTAAGAACGCCTTGGAGCTGTTTGCGTCTTCGGTGTTGTTTGGCTCAGCCTTTGTTTCAGTCTCTCTGTTTCTTCAGGGCTTGTTGATTTCAGGCGCGCTGCTGCGCTGGAGCGTGGCGGCGTTGTGCCTAACCGTTGGAGCAATCGGCATTTGGCGAAAAGGATTGCCGAAAATGCGCTGGGGATGGCCTGCGACGAATTCCGGAAAATGGGTTCTGCTAATTGGCGGCGTTCAGCTCGTGGCGCTTGTCTGGTTGAACGCGCAGCGCGTGCTGGGTTGGGATGGGTTGTTCAATTTCGAAGCCAAAGCCCGGCTGATTTTTCAAAACGGCGGTTCTGTGCCGATGCATCTGTTTTTCGATCCTTCGCGGTCGTGGATGCTGCAAAGTTATCCATTGTTGTTGCCGCTGACAGAAAGCTGGCTCTATTTATGGCTGGGGCGCGAAGATCAGCAATTGGTGAAACTTTTGTTTCCCCTGTTTTTCGCCTCGGCACTGTGTTTGGTGAACGTAGGCGGGCGATTGCTGGGAGCGGATTCCTGGCGGAGCGTGGCTGCGCCGCTGTTGCTGTTGACCGTGCCGCTGTTGTTCATCGGCGACGGCAGTGCGTCGTCAGGATACGCGGATTTTCCGCTGGCGGTGTTTTATCTGGCGTCAGTGATTTCATTGTTGGATTTTTGGCGTTATGGCGACACGGCGGCTTTGCGATTGACTGGCATGCTTGCTGCGTGCGGTTGCTGGCTGAAACAGGAGGGCGCGATTTTGTGGGCTTGCCTGATGATGATTGCGGTGATTGCGCTGTTCAGGAAGCGAGCTGTTGGGCGTGATTGGCTGGCGTTGGCAAAGGCTGCAGTTCCCGGCCTGCTGTTCCTGGTTGGTTGGCAATGGTTTGTGCGGATGATGAGCTTGCCGGACATTCGCCAGTTTGCGGCGATCAACCCGGAATCGTTCCGTACCGGTTGGGGACGGATACCGATTGTCGCGTGGGCGGTGTTGGCGGAATTGGGCAACGTGCGGTTCTGGGGGGTGTTGTGGTTTCTGGTCGCCGTCACAATTGGTTTGCTGGTCTGGCGACGGGAATTGAGCAATCAGTTTGTGTTGCCGTTGGCGATCCTGTTGCCGTTCACGCTGTATTCCAGCGTTTACCTGTTCAGTCTCTGGCCTTCGTTTGTCATTCATCTGGAATCGTCGTTTTCGCGATTGCTGATTCACCTTTCGCTGGCCGCAGTGTTGATGGTTGGATCGCTGTTGCGGATTCCTCAAACCGTTTGTCTTGTCCTGGACGGTCTTTTAGACTCCGCGCGGCTGATCTTTCGAGGAACAACCAAGGTGAAACCCAACACATTTCTGAGTGTGTCGTTGATTTTCGGAAGCGCTCTTTTTTCAAGTTGCGGATCGCTATCCAAGGTCAATCAACAATTAACGAACGTTGTTGCCAGACAGCCGATGGCGCGTTCCGCAGGTGGCCCGTACGCCACAACGGACACCTATCTTCGTTCGCTGGAAATTCCAAACCCTTCAGAGCGCGTGCTGGCGGCAGTGACACAGGTGCCTGAAAACGACGCCATGATGTTCATCGCGCCAAGCCGAACGCCTGAAATCGAATTAACTTATCGCGTCATCGCCTCCCTGAGCTGGCCACGTGAAGTGGGGGCACTTCATTGCCGCTTGGGCGACGCAACCACTGCCAAGCCGGAATTTCTGTTTCAGCCACGAAAAGAGAAGCAAATCCGGTGGTTGTTTATGTATCGAACCAGTCTCCCTGTCGGATCGAAATCTGTCACGGAAATCGGGCCGCATTTGAAACTGGTTCCCATTGAAGAGGCGAAAGAATGGACTTCCTACTGCTCACCTTAGCCCTGCTGATACAGATGCTGGCCGGTTTTGGAATCAGCCGCCTGATTCTGCGTCGTCAGCCATCCAACACTTTAACTGAATCGGTAGCCCTGTCGTTTTTGCTGGGAGTCGCTTTCGTTTCCTGTCTGCTCTTTCTGCTCGGGTTGGTTGTTCCCGGCGGCGGATTGCGCTGGTCAGTGACGGCAATTTGTCTGGCCACTGGCTGGATTGGGTGGCGGCGACAAACACTTCGGCTCCGATTTCGCGATTTCTGGCCGCACACATTGGTGGGACGAGTATTGCTTGCCATCAGCGTTGGCCAGATGGCCATTGTGGGGTGGCTGTGTTGGGTGCGCGTGCTGGGGTGGGACGGATTGCTCAATTACGAAGCCAAAGCTCGATGGGCGTTTTTGCGAGGCGGCGCGTTGCCGCTGTCATACTTTTCCGACCCGTCACGCGACTGGTCGCATCAGGATTATCCGTTGTTATTGCCGCTGGCGGAAAGCTGGCTGTATTTGTGGATTGGCCGCCCCGATCAACAAGTGGCCAAAATCATTCCCTGGATGTTTTTCGTTTCGGCGGCTTGTTTGCTTCACGCCGCTGGCCGTCGGTTTGTGGCCAATCAATGGCAACGATTGGTCGCGCCGTTGATCGTGTTTTGCGTGCCGTTGCTGCTCATCGGCGACGGCAGCGTTTCCACCGGCTATGCCGATTTTCCCATGGCGGTGTTTTATTTGGGGACGATCATGTTCGTGATCGAATTTTGGCGCAGCGAAAACTTCGCTGCGCTGCAAATGGCCGGATTGTTGGGCGCTGCCGGATGCTGGTTGAAACAGGACGGAATCATTCTGTGGGCTTGCATGGCGATTCTGGTGTGTCTGAAAGCTCTGGTCGAATTCAAACGCTGGAAATTCGATTGGCGAAAATGGCTAAAGCTGGCAATGGCGCTTTCATTCGGTTTATTGGTTTTTGTTGGTTGGCATTCATTTATTGGGTCGGTCAGTGCCGTGGTCAGATCGGAAGTTCAACCCGTCGAATTTGGAACGTTGCGCGCCAATGCCTGGTTGTTGCCAATTATTATCAAAGGCGTTGTGCTGGAATTGCTGACTCTGCGCCATTGGGGAATCCTGTGGATGATCACATTTCTTTCCATTGGCTGGATGTTGCTGCGACACAGAAACCGTGAAGCAATCATTTTGGCATTGGCGGTGGTGTTGCCGATCTTGGCGTTTGCCAGTCTCCACTTTTTCTTTCACGGCAGTCCGCTGACGCGATTGCTGATTCATGTTTCACTGGTTGCCACGCTGACCATTGCACTGACCATTCAACCCATGAAACCAATCAATTGGACGCAGGCGTAACGGAAACTGCGCTGGTCGCCCACGCCGTCCACCACAAATCGCGCAACATCTGCGCTCCGACGGCCAATCTTTCGGCGACGAATTTTTTGTGCTCCGGCGAATTGTTTGTCGCGCTGAACTGTTCTTTCTTGTCCAGAATGTAAAGCGGTTCGACCAGCTTGTTCGAAGCTTTCAGGTAATCCCACAATTCTTCGCGTGGTTTTTCAATGACGCGCGGTGTCGCGCTGACCAGCGGCAACACGTCGTTCAAGCTGATTTTGGCGCTGACGAATTCTTCTTCAAACCGAAAGTGAATGCCGCGTTCGCGTGAAAACACCGTGTATCCGTTCGGATTTGCGCCTGACCAGCCGTTGTAATGAATCGTCGTGTGATGTGGGTTGGCACTGTCGGAAACATAGTGGCCCAAAATGCCAGCGTCATTAATGATTCGTTGTTCGATCCATTTACGCTTGTTGGAATCCTTTTCGGCTCGCCACAACCGGAACTCAATGCGAAGCGTTTGAAACAATTCCAGCATGCGATACGGCACAAACCCCGCCGTTGTCGGTTTCTGTCCGGCCTTGATCAGTTCTGCTGTGAAGTCATACCGGTTGACGGCTTTCATCGCCGCTTCGGGGACGAGTTCCATATCCAAAAAATGATCCGGCGCGTAAGCGGAATCCATCGCGCGATCCAGGTTGGATTCGTCTCGACTCCGCCAACGATCAGGCTCCGGGTTCAGATAGCTAAGCTGCTCGGCTGCTTTGCGAAAAAAGTTGGGCATTTCATTCGGCAACTTTTTCGCCGCCACCATGCCGGAGATTTCATGACCTTTCTGTCCCCAACCGCGAACAGGGAGCGGGCTGATCGCCAATGCGATAACAATCAACAGCAACAACAAGAATGATGCACGATGAAGTTTGGTCATAAAGAAGTTCCTCTGAGTGAAGAATTTTTCCACCACAAAATGCGCAAAAATCACAAAAGCCTCAGAAACAGCATTTTGTGCCTTTTGTGTTTTTTGTGGTTCCAAAATTTCCTTTACCGCAAGCCGACGTATTCACTTTTGCGGTGGCAGGTCAACGCTATACAGTTTTTTGCCATTGAGATCGTGCAAGCCAACCGTCATCACTGATGACTTGCCGTCAATTTTGACCGCGCCGAAAAACTGAAATCCGTCTTTCGGCGAACGGTTCGGCTTCATGCCTTTGGGGATACCGGTGAATTTCACTTCGGGGCCAAAGGTGTCATCCATCTGCCCGGGGCCGAAACTTCCAGCGTTCAAAGGGCCGGCGACGAATTCCCAAAACGGAGTGAAGTCTTTGAATTGCGCCTTCGCCGGATCGTAAAAATGCGCCGCGCAATAATGCACGTCCGCCGTTACCCAAACGACGTTTTTGATTCGATTCTTTTTGATGAAGCTCAACAGATCGGCCAGTTCCAGTTCGCGTCCCAACGCCGGACCATTGCCGTTGGCAAAGGCTTCAAAGCGTCCGCCCGAATCTCCGACGATGATGCCAATCGGCATATCGCTGGCAATCACTTTCCACGTGGCTTTTGAAGCCAACAGCCGCTGTTTGATCCAGTTGAGTTGCGCGCTGCCCAAAAATACCGATTCGTCGTTGATGACGGTTTGCCGATTCGGAGTGTTTGGCCCGCGATAACTGCGCTCGTCAATCATCAACACGTCCAGCAATGGGCCGTAATTGAATCCGCGATAAATCTGTTCGGGATCGTCGGCATTGAATCGCAGCGGCAGGTAATCCAGAAACGCTCTGCGACCGCGCGCCGCCAGCAAATCAATGCTTTTGACCTTGTAACGATTGTCGTCGTCCAGTCGCTGACCCGGAAACCAGTTGTTGCGAACTTCATGATCGTCCCATTGCGCCAGCGTAGGCACTTCGGCGTTGAACCGGCGCAAATTCGCATCCAGCAAGTTGTAACGGTAATTGCCGCGAAATTCGTCCAGCGTTTCGGCGACTTTCGATTTTTCCGGGGTCGTCAGATTTTTCCAGAGCGAACCGTCGTCCAGTTTCACTTCGGCGGGGACAATGCCGTCCGCATAAATCGTGTCGCCGGAGTGAATGAAAAAATCAGGCTGAACTTTTCGCATCGCCTCAAAGATTTTCATGCCGCCGAATTCGGGATTGATGCCCCAACCTTGCCCAACGACATCTCCGCCAAAGACAAACGAAACATCCCGCCGAGCAGCGGGCGGTGTATTGAAACTGCCGATGACCGGTTCGCTGGTGATTTTCGTATTTTCCAAATCCTGAAAACTGACGCGATAAAAAATCTTTTGCCCGGCGGGCAAACCGCTCAGGTCAACGCGCGCCGTAAAGTCGGAAGATTCGATTGCCGCTGGCCCAACGATGCGCCGGGCATTTTGGAAGGATTCGGTCGTTGCGTATTCGACAATCATTCGGGCTGAACGGTCGCTGCGACTCCACACAATGGCACGATCGGCAGCGATGTCACCGGTTTGCACGCCAAACGGGAGCTGCGGACGGCTTTGACTGAAACTGATTGCGGGGGCACCAAGCAGCAAGCTACTTCCGGCAGCAGCGCGAGTGAGAAACGTTCGTCGGTTCATCATAAAATTCAAGCGATTCACGATTCGAATTTGCGGAGTTGTTCGTACAACGATTCGATTTGCCGTCGGGTGTCGTCAAACCCCAGCGACGTGTTGATGGCGAAATCGGCGAACTTCAATTTTTCAGCGGAAGGCATTTGCGACGAAATGCGCGCCATTGCCTCTTCCTTAGTTAAGGTGTTGCGCTCCATCAGTCGCTGCAATTGGATGTCCGGATCGCAATGCACGACGATGATTTGATCAAATCGGCGATACGAACCAGTTTCGATCATCAACGCGGCGTCAATGACCACGATGGCCTGCGGATTGCGGCGTTCGACCTCGACCATCCAACGCGCCTGCGCTTCAAAAACTCTGGGGTGAACGATGGAATTCAGCTTTTCACGCTCAGCAGGATTGTTAAAGATGATCGCGCCGAGTTTGCCGCGATTGAGCTTGCCATCTTCGCCGACAACCTCCTGGCCAAAATGGGCGACGATTTCGGCAAAGGCGGGTTGCCCGGGTTCGACGACTTCGCGCGCAGTTTGATCGGCGTCCATCACTTCGCAGCCAAGTTCTCGCAGCACGCTGAGGACAAAGGATTTTCCCGTCGCAATTCCACCTGTCAGCCCAACTTTCAGCATCGTCTCAAAGCCCTCTGCGCATTTCCGCCGCGCGCAATGTGTTTTGCATCAACATTGCGATCGTCAACGGACCGACTCCGCCAGGAACCGGAGTCAACCAAGCCGCTTTTTCGGCAACCGTGCGCGGTTCGACATCGCCAACCAACGTGCGACCACGTTTGGCCAACACCTCCAACCGTTTTGAGCGTTCGGGTTCGGCAAAGATACGAAGGATTTCTGCCTCGGTGGTGGCATCGTTCATTCCCACGTCCACGACAACAGCGCCTTCGCGGACATGATCGCCAGTGATCATTGCCGTGCGTCCGATGGCTGCAATGACAATATCGGCTTGGCGAGTGACGGCGGCGAGGTCACGGGTTTTGGAATGGCAAATTGTCACGGTTGCGTGGCGGTGCAGGAGCAACAGCGCCATTGGTTTGCCGACAATGTCACTGCGCCCGACGACGACCGCATTGGCTCCGGCAATCGGAATTTTGTAGTAATCCAGCAACTCAATCACTCCCGCCGGAGTGCAGGCAACCAGAGCGTCGCGTCCTTGAACCAATCGCCCGACATTGACGGCGTGAAATCCGTCCACGTCTTTGGCCGGATCAACGGCTTCCAGAATCCGGCGGGCGTCAATCTGTTTGGGCAGCGGCATTTGCACCAGAATTCCATCAATGGCGTCGTTGTGATTGAGCCGATTCACCAAAGCCAGCAATTCTTCAGTGGTGGTTGTGCCTGGCAATTCATGTTTTTCGGAATATAGCCCCAGAGCTTCGCAGGTTTTGACCTTGCTGCCGACGTACACTTTGGACGCCGGGTCATCCCCAACAATTACCGCTGCCAATCCGGGTTTGATTCCTTGTTCTGCCAGCCCACTGACGCGAGCAGCAACACGTTGTTTGATATGTTCGGCGACTTCCACGCCGTTCAACACTTGAGCGGTCATCGGTTTTCTGTTTTTCCTCCGCAGATGTGAATTTAGCGGTGATTGAGATCGGAATCTTAACATAGCCATCGGGTGTAACCCGGCAAAGTCCCGAACCAAACCACCTGGCATGATGGAAAAATTGGTGCTTGTGCCTTGGACGAGCCTTTCTTTGCAAAAAAGTTGACTTGGCGGCAGATTTTATTTCGTGCCATAAAATTGCTGTGCTATATTCCGCCGCGTCTGACAGCCGCCCCGCGATCAGGCACACCTAAGCAATTATCTTCAACAAGTTTTGTTGATCGCCACTTGATATCGTTCCCCCTGTTGGCACAAATCGGTTGATGTAAGTAGCCGTTCACGCCGACGAAATCCAAGACCTGTCGGCCCAGTCCTTAGGCCGATACCGATCCCGATACCCCTGCGGTTCTATCCGACCTTAAGGTGTCTTCTGAAATTGCCCTGTTGTTTTTCCATTGTTGTTTCGACGCATCTATTTGCTCTTTGTTATACACGAAGTTTTTATCCTTGTTTTTAACGCGATACCGGTAAGTGGAGTGAGAGATTCGACGAAACGGCGCCGGAAACATAATTCGTTCCTGATTGAAATCACGTTATTGCCACACTGCAAGGCAAGAAGTTTTTCCCCGTTCAGCAATTGAGTGGGAGGGGAAGCAGATGGTGCTAGCGTTTTTCTCCAGGAAAACGAATCTGACAAGAAACAACAAACAACATAAAGGCATACGGGAGATAGCCAAAATGAGCGCAGCGATTCAATTAGTAACTCAACCAATAGTTGATGCCGAGGTTTATGAACACCGGCTTGAAAAACCATTCAACAATGTCTCGATTTTCGAATTGGCTCCAGAACAACGCCTGCGTCGTTCTTTGGGCCAGATTGCCGAGCTTCAAGCGGAGGTTCGTACATTGCGCGAAGAACTGGCGCGTTCCGAACGAACGATTGCGCATCAGGAACAGTTGCTGCGGAACGCCATGGTTCGTGAACAGGAACTTCGCGCCCAACTTGGCAAAGAAATTTGCTAAACCGATCTTTGAGTAGTGGTCGGCAGTCTGCGCCACTCCCCCAAGTTCGCCCCAATCCGTCAGCTCGGCTGCCACGGAACCACCACTGACCATCAAGACGTCATATCTCGTTGCCCGCAGATCACGCCTTGATTTCCTGCCGATCCCCTCTTACCAGTAAATTTCCGATCCCTGTTTGAGCTTTTTTGTCCCGATTCAATTTGCCGAAACGGTGAAAAAAATCTTGCCATTTCGGCCTGGTTGCTCCTAAATTGCGTCGTCAAACCCCGATGGCGCATCCAAAAAAAACTACACACAGGAATTTCTCACATGATTACGACACTGAAAAACTTCATCAATGACGAAAATGGCCAGGATGTCGTCGAATATTCATTATTGTTGGTGCTGATTGGCACTGTTGCAATGATCTATCTGACCGGTGTTGGCCTGAACATCTCTACCTTATTGCAGAACATTGGAGCAAAGCTCGATCTGGTGTCTAAGGCGGTGGACTGACATCCCAGCTTGATTTCGTGATTTTTCTCCTCAGCCGACACTCTGCCTGCCAAATCCTAGCGTTGAAACTTTGATGGTTCGAGATTACAGTTGCGCCTCTTTTATTCATCGCTGAAATCCAAAAGTTGAAACCAACACAGTTATGCCACACAAAGTCACACTCATTCCCGGAGACGGGATCGGTTCGGAAATCACTGCCGCTGTTGTTCGCATCATTGAAGCGTCAGGAGTAGAAATCGAATGGGAAAGTTTTATCGCCGGAGCCGAAGCGCTGACACGCTTTGGCGATCCGTTGCCGGAACCGGTCCTGGAATCCATCCGGCACAATAAAGTCGCCCTGAAAGGTCCGTTGACGACCCCAGTCGGAAGCGGGTTTGCCAGCGTCAACGTGCGATTGAGAAAAACCCTGGACTTGTACGCCAACCTGCGACCGGTCAGGAACCTACCAGGATTGGTGACTCCGTTCGGCGACATTGATCTGGTTGTGGTGCGCGAAAACACCGAAGACCTATATTCCGGTCTGGAGCACGTTGTGGTTCCCGGTGTCGTCGAAAGCCTGAAAATCATCACCGAAAAAGCCTCCACACGCATTGCACGATTTGCGTTTGAATATGCTCGACGCGAAGGCCGCAAGAAAGTTACTGCCGTTCACAAAGCCAACATCATGAAATTGTCGGACGGATTGTTCCTGGATTGTTTTCGCAAAGTTGCCGCCGAATACCCGGAAATTCAGGCCGATGACAAGATCATTGACAATGCTTGCATGCAGTTGGTGATGAAGCCACAGCAATTCGACGTGCTGCTTTTGGAAAATCTGTATGGAGACATTGTTTCGGATTTGGTGGCGGGATTGGTTGGCGGGCTTGGGATTTGTCCCGGAGCGAACATTGGCGAACTCGGTTCGGTCTTTGAAGCCGTTCACGGCAGCGCGCCGGACATTGCCGGAAAAAACATCGCCAATCCGACGGCGTTGTTGCAAAGCGGTGTGATGATGTTGCGACATTTAGGCGAACGCGAGGCTGCCGACTTGATCGCACGCGCAACCATTTATACCTTGTCGGAAAAGAAAGTTCGCACGCGCGATTTGGGCGGTACAGCTCACACCACCGAATACACCGAAGCCATCGTCGCTTCGATGAAAGAGCTTTCTAGCTAACGAAAGCTGAAAAATCTTTAGACAGGGTTTACAAAATTCAACAGGAGGAAACTCGAAAGACCGATCCTGTTCAATCCTTTGAATCCTGTCTATTTCTTTTCTTGTTTATTTGCTTCCGTTGCGCTCAGCCTGCCGGAGCAATTTCACAGCACGTTCATGGTCAGCAGAACTGGCCGAAAACTTGTGCGAACCATCGTTCTTCGACGCATCCACGACAAAAAACAGATAATCGGTTTCCGCCGGATTGAGCGCCGCCTGAAGCGAACGCCGACCAACCGAAGCAATCGGCCCCGGAGGCAATCCGGCATGTTTGTATGTGTTGTACGGCGAATCTCGATCCAGATCGCTTTGGTAAATCTTGCCGCGATACCTGCCTTCAATCAGCGCGGCGTAAATCACCGTCGGGTCACAAGCCAAGGGAACGCCCATTTTCAATCGGCGGTGAAACACTGAAGAAATCAATTCGCGTTCGGCATCCACTTTCGCTTCCTTTTCGATCAGCGAAGCCAGCGCGACAACTTGCCGCGTGGTCATACCCAACTCTGCTGCGCGCTGTTGAGATTCCGCCGTGTAAACCTGCCGAAAGCGTTTGACCATCGTTTCCACCAACTGTTCGCGCGTGTTGCTGGCGGTGTATTCATACGTGTCGGGGAACAGATACCCTTCCAGCGTTGTTGCTTGAGGATCGAGATCGGCAATCAGCGAAACATTTTTGAACAGCTTCAGCATTTCATCCTGAGTCACTGGCGGTTTTGAATTCGGCGATGATTTCAATCCGCTCAATCCGGCCAAAACGCGGGCAATGTCGTATTGGTTGTAACCTTCGGGAATGGTGAATTGCTGTGTGGCCACGTCGCCTTTGGCCAGTTGGCTGATGACCTGACGCGGGGTGATGGGCGATTTGAACCGGTAATCCCCAGCTTTGAAACTGACGCCCGGTTCGAAAAACCGCAACCATAATTTCACTGCAAATTCATTTTCCAGCACGCCTTCGCGTTGCAATCGCGCAAGGATGGACGAAGTGCTTGCGCCTGATTCAATGGTAATGGCGCGTTGCGCTGCCGTGTGTTCGTGAGGACTGTCCATCGCGCCTCTCAACCACAAACCTCCTCCAACAAAAGCGACAATTGCGATTAAAAGAACAGCAATGACCAGTTTAAAAATTTTACTGCTTCCGGTTTTTTTTCTTTGCATTGTGGGTTTATCAAATGGAGTTATTGTCTTGATTTTGCTGGTGCGCCAGCCCGTCCAGGTAATCCTGCAGGATCAACACCGCAGCGTATTCATCCGATCTGGCTTTGCGCTCTTTCAGCCCAACGCCCATTTCGCGCAGGATTTGATCGGCTTCAAACGAAGTCAGCCGTTCATCCACGAACTTGATTGGAACAGCAACCAGAGGCCGCAATTTGGCGACAAACGCGTTGACCTTTTCGACCGCTTCACCGCTGGTTCCATCCATGTTCAATGGCAAACCGACCACCAACGTGCCGATGTCGTATTGCTCAGCCAGTTGGCTGATGTGCTGCGGAGCGTCTTGCAAATGAGGATGACGAAGGGTGGTCAACGGGCGTACGGCCAATTGCAATTCATCGCAAATCGCCAGCCCGATTGCTTTCGTCCCGAAATCCACTGCCATCACTCTCATTCAGTCAAGCTTTCCAAAACGCACACGAAGAACCAACCCAGCGTTTGTTCTTGTTGAAATCCACGCCCATCATCGCGCCTTTGCTCAACCTCGTCAGTGTCGTCAAGGCGATGGGTTCCGGCGCGGCTTGTGGCCAGACAAACATGATGCGAACCTCGACTTTGCTCGGTTCGTCGGGCGTTTCAACCACGGGCGCGTAAGTGATTTTTTCCTGCAACAGAAAATTGCCGCGTTCTGTTGGCGGAACAGCGTCCAAATCGTCGCGCGTGATACTGACTTTGACGCCGCTGCCGGCAAAGGAAAATAGCGGTTTGAGCACAAAATTTTCCGGATCGCTGGGATACTCTTCCAATTCATTAAGAAACCATGCGCGAGGAACAGTCGGATGGTTCAGGAACGGCAGCGAAAATTTGCTCATGCGGAAATACCAATTTGGATGTCCGGCCCATTCGACATCCAGTTCGTCGCGGAAATCGAAGTTTATCTTCACGCCTTTCTGAACGAACTCATCAATGATGACTCGATTGTAAATGCGGCGAATTTCTGTTTCGCGCCCATCGCGCAGGTAATACAGCTTGTTACCGCGTTTGAGGATGTTGGCAACATCAACTGTTGGAATGCCGAACAGCTTTTCGGTCATTTTGAAATCCGGCAAAGTCTTTTGTTGAAGCGGATCAATTTCCATCAACACAACCTGGGCCGGATCGTGCTTTGCCAGAAAAGTGTCTTTCAACAACGCCAGATAACCTTCATCGCTCAATCCGTTCAGCAGGTAACTCAGCCCTTTCAAGTCATAAAATCGCTGGTATTCGTGCGGCAACAGCAGTTGAAACGCATACAGCGAAGCGCAGCCTTGTAACTCGATCAGCTTGGCAGAGAGCTTCCCGTCAGCGGCTCGCGTGACCGCAAAATCCACTTGAATGAAATCCGGATGGGAACCTTCGTTCGGCGCGTGGAATTCCACCGGAATGGCGCGCGTCGAAGCCGCTAAGTAATCCGGTGTGCTCAATTGAGCGATGAGTTCTTTGCCTGCCAGTTCCATGTCCGTCAGAAACTCGGCGGGCAAAAACACGGGAGTTTCGCAGGGGCGAAATTCGATTTTCGTGCCAACTGCTTGGTCCAGCGCCGACAAAAATTGCTGATACTTTTCTTCGGTAAACTCGCGGTTGAACTTCTGTCGTAACTCGAGAATCACAAATCTCTCCTGTTCTGATTACGGATCGCCAATGGGAGTGAGCGAAATGCGGCGCGGATGATAGTCGTTTGCCGCCAGAAGCGTCTAGTCACGCAATTTTGTCGTTGTTTTGCCACCTTCGGCCATGTCTTGGATTTTTGCCTTGTGGCGCAAGATGTAGGCGATAAACGCGCGCGTCGGCGAAGGCTGAAACCGTCCCAGCGACACCAGCGCCACCGAACGTCGCAACCGATGCCCACTGATTTGCAGTTGCGCCAATTTGCCGTTCAACACTTCATCGCGTACGGCCCAGGCCGGCAACAGCGAAACTCCCACGCCACGTTCGACCATTCGTTTGATGAAAAAGGTGTCGTTCGATTCCAGAGCCAGATCAGGCCGAACGCCGATTTGATCGAAAAAGCTGTCCGTGGCGCGGCGGATCGAAGCTCCGCGTTCGAACAAAATCAGCTTGTTCTTTTGAATCTCTTCGACGGTCGCCGAACGTTTTTTGGCCAGTTTGTGTTCGCTGCTGACAACCAGCACCAACTCGTCTTCAAACAGCTTTGTCACCTGCAGGTTGGGCGAATACACCGCCAACGAAGCGAATCCGACGTCGGCGGCTCCGTTCAAAATATCCGCGACCGTATGTTCTGTGCTGACCGTTGTGCGGAACGAGAGGTCAATGCCCGGGTGCGAATCCATGAATGATTCAAACAGCGGCGCAAATAAATACACAAACGCCTGAGTTGCCGCCGCCACACGCACGCGTCCCACCGGCGAACGTTCGCGACCGGAAATGCGTTCGCGCAACGCTTCGGTGTCGTCCAAGATTCGCTCGACGTATTCGAGCGCGATCTTTCCCGCTTGGGAAAGCTTCACGCCGCGTTTGGCGCGGATGAACAACGGTTCGCCGAGTTCTTCTTCCAGAGCTTTGATCTGGTGGCTGACCGCCGATTGCGTCAAATGCAATCGTTCAGCCGCCCGCGTGAAATTCAACGTCTCGGCGACGGCGCGAAACGTGCGAAACTGAGTCATTTCCATGGTGCAAACCTCCTGATCTCAAATCATTATGATTATTGATTGGATGGATTAGAACAATGAGTTAGACAGATGGCAAGTCGGCGGCAATAATCCGCCCGTGCTTTTGCGATGTTTGTGTAAGTTGTAGCTGCCTATTGCTGGTGAACGCAAAAGCTGCAGGAGAAGGAGGGATGTTCCGATTCAGCTCAAAAGAAGTCGAACGGCACTCATCCCGAAAGAATTGAAAGATGCGCTTTTAAGGTCTCTGCTGGGATTGAGTTAACGCTGCCGCTCATCGCCGAACAGGCACGGGCTGATTTGTCGGAATGACAAAAAAGGTTGTTTGCTGAAAGTGGTCGAACCGTTTGGGGTTTCGCCAGAAAGATCAGCAACGGCGGCAAGCCGCATTTCTATCGCACGTTTGTTTCATTATCTCTCTGCTATGGTGCTTAACTCAGGCTGCGGTTTTCGGACCGCAGCCACTCTTTTTTAACGCAACAGCCGCTCCACCTTTTCAAACACCGAACTGAGAATTTCCCGCGCGCGTGTTTCGCTGCGGGCTTCGGCAATCAATCGAATGATCGGTTCCGTGTTCGACCCGCGCACATGCAACCAGCCGTCGGCGAAACTGACCTTCACGCCATCACGCAAATCCAGTTGCTCGTCGGCAAAATCGCGGCGAATCAATTTCAACACCTCGGCAATTTTCTCTGACGGGCAATCCAGCTTTTCCTTGATCATTACGTAATGCGGCAAATCGCCGAGCAACGCGGAAACCGACTGTCCGGTTTGCGCCAGCAAATGCAAAATCAACGCCATGCCGACGTGGCTGTCTCGGCAAAAATTGATGGCCGGGTAAATGACGCCGCCATTGCCTTCGCCGCCAATGACCGCGCCAACGGATTTCATCAATTCTGTGACGTTGGCTTCGCCGATTTTTGACCGATGCAATGCGCAACCGTATTTCGACGCCAGATCATCCATCGCCGAAGTCGTCGAAAGATTCGTTACCAACGTTCCTGGCGAATGACTGACAAGAAACCGCGCGGCCAGCACCAGAGTATTTTCTTCGCCGATGGGTTCGCCGCGTTCATCAATAACCGCCAACCGGTCGGCGTCCATGTCCTGCGCGAAACCAACATCTGCGCCGCTGTCTTTCACCAACTGACAAAGAGCCGTCAGGTTTTCGGCAATCGGTTCTGCTCCGCGCGGAAACGAACCATTCGGCGTGGTGTTGATGGAAACGACTTCCGCGCCCAGGGCTTCGAGCAAACGCGGTGCAAGGATCGAACCGGCTCCATTGCACGAATCCAGCGCGACTTTGAGTTTTCGCGTTGGCGGCAACACGCCCACGGCATCCAAAATCGTTTTGATGTGTGCATCGAGCGCGCCCGTAAACATCTCGACGCTTCGCATGTCGCTGCCGCTGACTTTGGTGTAATCGCTCTGATGGTAAATATCCAACAGTTCGCGCGCCTGTCCTGGGCTGAGAAACAGACCTTCAGAATTGACGAATTTCAGCGCGTTCCA
>JAEUQP010000451.1 GCA_016789645.1 Acidobacteriota bacterium
ACAGATGGCGGAATCCGGCGCAAACGTCTTGAGTCTGGATTGGCGAATTGACATTGCCGAAGCGCAACGGCGATTGCACGCCGCCGGATTCGACAAGCTGGCTTTGCAGGGAAATCTGGACCCGTGCGCACTGCTTGGCACACCGGAAACCATTGCCGAAGGCGTCCGCGAAATCCTTCAAAAAGCTGGTCCGACCGGCCACATCATGAATCTTGGGCACGGCATTATGCCGATGGTTCCAGTTGAAAACGCTCGCGCATTTATCGAAACGGCCAAGGCCGGAATTAAAGAAGCAGCCTGATTGAATATGTTTACCAAACTTACTGAATACGAAGGCATCACTGAATATAACCTTGACGCAAATGACCTGAAGGTCCTGCTTGTGCCACGCCGGGCGGCTCCGGTGGCGGCATTTATGGTCGTGTATCGCGTCGGTTCGCGCAATGAAGCCGTCGGACACACCGGCGCAACACACTTGCTGGAACACATGCTGTTCAAAGGAACGCCGACTTATAACAAACAAAACGGCACGCAAATCGCCGCTGTGTTGCAGAAACAAGGCGCAGTTTTCAACGCCGACACCTGGTTTGATCGAACCCGATATTACGAAATGTTGCCGAGCGATCAGCTTGAACTGGCCATTCATCTGGAAGCCGACCGCATGCGAAATTCTTTCATCGCTGACAGCGACCGCCAATCCGAAATGACCGTCGTTCGCAACGAACTGGATCGCGGCGAAAACGAACCTTCGCGCATTCTGGACGAGCGGTTATGGGCAATGGCATTCCGCGAACATCCGTATCATCACCCGACGATCGGTTGGCGCTCGGACGTGGAAGGCGTGCCGACTTCGCGGCTGAAAGAGTTTTACGATGTGTATTACCACCCGAACAACGCGACAGCGATTGTCGTCGGCGATTTTGACGATCAAGCGGCGCTGGATTTGATCGCCAAACATTTCGGCAAAATCCCTGCATCGCCGCAACCGATTCCACCGATGTACACGACTGAACCCAAACAGGAAGGCGAAATTCGATTCAAGCTTCGCCGCGCAGGCCAATTGGGCTTGGTCGAAATTGGTTGGCGAATTCCCGATGCTCGCCACGAAGATACGGCGGCATTGACCTTGCTGGATCACGTGTTGTCGGCGGGTGTGACTTCGCGGCTGTATCAGGCGCTGGTCGAAACGCAGCTTGCAGTAGATGAACACGCGCAATCGAATCAATTTGTGGACGCCGGACTGTTCACGATTGATGTGACGCTGCGTCCGGGCGTTGAGCATGCTGTTGCGGAACAAGCCGTGCTGGACGTGATCGAAAAACTGAAAACCGAAGACGTCAGCGACAAAGAATTGCAGAAAGCCAAAAATCTGATTTTGACGCAGATGATTTACGTTCGTGACAGTCCGTTTGGCGTCATCAGTGCCATTGGCGAGGCCGAAGCCTCCGCCGGTTGGCGTTCGTTTATTGATTTGCCCATGGCGATTGAAACAGTGACGGCGGCAGACATTCGCCGCATGGCCAACGAATACTTCACCGAAGACAATCGCACCGTCGGCTGGTTCATCCCGAAAGAAGAAGAGTTTTTTGAATTGGAGGAAGCATGAAACTACAGTCTTTGCTGGCCGCATTGGCGCTCTGTACGTTTTTTGCGACTTCGGCATTCGCCGACGTTCGCACTGTCATCTTTGACAATGTCGCAACCGAAGTGGCTTCGCCACCGGCTCCGCTGGCTACCGGCGAAGACCTTTGGGTGACACTAGCCGATCTAACCAAGGCAACGAAATTCGTACTGAAACCACAAGGCGTTTGCCGCGATGAACTTTGTTTTCCGATTCCCAAAGCGCGCAAATCGGCTTTTCTCTCGCTGCAAGGCAAAATCACCTGGTTCAATTTGAGCGAGTTTGCGCGATTGACCAAACAGCCAACCGCTAATGACGCGGAACACGCTGTTTGGTTTTTCGGCCCTCGACCGGAAGAGCAAAACAGTTTTGTTTCTTCGTTGATGGCGCCGAATTTCCGTTTGCCGGATGCGAGCGGCAAGATGCGCTCACTTCGGGAATTTCGTGGCAAGAAAGTCCTGCTGCTGACGTGGGCTTCGTGGTGAGGCTGCCGATTTGATCTGCCAGGATGGCAGAACCTTTACGCCGAACTGAAAAGCAAAAATTTCGAAATCATCTCCGTTGCCGAAGACACCGGCGGTTTGAAAGACGCAGGCAAATGGATCGAAGCCGCCAAGCCGGAATACACAGTGCTGATTGACGAAAAACATCTGGTCACTCGGCTGTATGACATGGTCAATGTGCCGACGGCGGTTTGGATCAATGAAAAAGGTCGCATCGTTCGTCCGAACGAAGTCGCGTATGTGGATAATCGCTACACCAGCATGCACAAACTGCAAGCAGAAGAATATCTGGCGGCGATCCGCGACTGGGCAGAAAACGGCGACCGCAGCATTTACGCGCTCAGCGAAACGGAGTTGAAAGAGCGACTCGCTCCGCAAAATCCTGATTGGGCGCGCGCTTCGGCGGAATTTGGCTTGGCAGAATATCTTTACAAAAACAATCAAGGCGCGGCTTCGATCAAGCATTACAAAGAAGCGCAGCGACTGAATCCCGACAACTGGAATTACAAACGACAGGCGTGGGCGCTGGCGGACGCGGAAAAGGATTACGGAACCAGCTTTATGAAAGAAGTTCAAAAGCTGAATGGCAAACCATACTATCCGCCGCGCCGTTTGCCCGAAACCAAAAAGAAGAATTAGGTCATTCCATGCACAGCAGTACTTTTGCGTCTCGAACGTTTCGTTATCAATTGGCCAACGGGATGATCCTGTTGGTTCTGGAAAATCACTCAAACCCGACGGTTTCGATTTCGGGATATTTGCGCGCAGGCGAATGTTTTAACCCGCCGAACAAAGACAGCCTGGCTGGAGTCACCGCCAGCATGTTGAACAAGGGAACGGCGCGCCGTTCCAAACTGGAAATCGCCGAAGAATTGGAATCCGCCGGAGCGCGACTTGGGTTTTCGTCCAGTAACTTCACGACTTCGATTGGTGGCCAATCGCTCAGCCGCGATTTGCCGATGGTGATTGCTACGTTGGCCGAAGAATTGCGCGAACCGGCTTTTCCAACTGAAGAACTGGAAAAGATGAAACAGCGATTCATCGCCAGCATCAAAGAAGACCAGGACGACACGCGTTCGCGTGCCTACGAACGGTTATCACAACTGGTTTTTCCGGTCGGCAACCCGTTCCATCGTTTGCCTGCCGAAACCACTTTGGCACAGTTGGAACAGATCACTGCCGATGATGTGCGCGAGTTTTACCACCGCCATTATGGTTCTGACGGAATGTTGTTGGTCGTGGTTGGCGATGTCTCGCCGGAGGAAACACGCGCTCTGATCGAAAACCACTTGGGCGATTGGCAAGGCGCTGCGCGACCGATTTTTGAACTGGCCGAAACGCCTCTGCAGACTGAACCGAAACGGGAAATCGTTTCGATGAAAGACAAACCGAATTGCGATGTCATCATCGGGCATGCTTCGCGGCTGCGAAGAACCAATCCGGATTATCTGGCGGCAAGCATCGCCAACAGCGCGCTCGGCCAATCCACATTGTCCTCCCGGTTGGGATTGAAGGTGCGCGACGAAATGGGTTTGACGTATGGCATCAGTTCCGGGTTTCGATCCGGCATCGGCGATGGCCCGTTCACCATCAGCGTGACGGTTGCTCCTGAAAACATTGATCCCGCGATTGATACAACGCTGGAAATCGTCA
>JAEUQP010000459.1 GCA_016789645.1 Acidobacteriota bacterium
TTTTGCGTCTCTACACCCACTGCAGGGAATCCGAAGTGAGCAAAGAAAAATTCGAGTTAGAAGGCATGCAAACCAAGGCGGTGTACGCCGCCAAAGACCTGAATCGCACGACCGCCATCAGCCCGCCGATCTGGCAAACCACGACTTTCGGAGCCGAAACCGCCGAAGAGTTTGCCGAAATCGCCATTGCCACCAAACCGCAGGAGTTTTACACACGGTACGGCAATCCAAACCACGCGATGGTGGAACAAACGCTGGCCGAACTGGAAGGCGGCGAATTGGCGCTGGTGTTTGGATCGGGAATGGGCGCGATTTTTTCGGCGCTGGCCAGCCAGTTGAACACTGGCGATCACATCATTGCCCAGCGTAATCATTACGCCGGGGCGACGACCTTGCTGAAAGATATCCTGCCGCGTTGGGGCATCGAAGTCAGTTTTGTGGATCAAACCAACAACGCCGAATTCGCCTCTGCCGTGCAGCCCAACACCAAACTGATTTACGTCGAAACCCCCGTCAATCCGCTGATGCAATTGACCGATCTGCGCTTCATCGTCGAACTGGCCAAAGCGCACAACCTGACGACGATTTGCGACAACACCTTTGCCACACCGATCAACCAGCGTCCGCTGGATTTGGGGATTGACGCTGTCATTCACAGCGCCACGAAATACATTGGCGGCCATCACGACGTCACCGCCGGAACGATGGTCGGCAACAAAGAATTGATTGAACGAGTTTGGCGCTTTGCCCTGGTGGCCGGAGCCGCGCTCAGCCCGTTTGACGCCTGGTTGTTGTTGCGCGGGTTGAGAACGCTGGGGCTGCGCGTCGAACGCCACAACCGGAATGCGATGGCGCTGGCCAGGTTTCTCGAATCGCACCCGAAAGTCGCTCGTGTGTATTACCCGGGTTTGGAATCGCATCCGCAACATGAGCTGGCCAATGCGCAAATGACAGGCTTCACGGGAATGCTCAGCGTGGAATTGCGCGGTGGATATTCGGCGGCGGACAAGCTGATGTCGTCGTTAAAACTCGGCGTGCGCGCAGCCAGCCTGGGCGGGTTTGAAACGCTGGTCGTGCATCCGGCTTCGATGTGGAGTTTGCAGTTGTCGGCGGAACAACGCGCCGCGACAGGCATCAACGAAGGATTGGTACGCATTTCCGTCGGCCTGGAAGACGAAGCCGACTTGCTGCGCGATTTCGATCAGGCGCTGGCTTAAAGCCGAATGAGTTACGTTGCCAGCCAGAAATTGCAACTGAAGCGTCGTTCGTCATCAAACCACGTGTTCATCGGTTGAAAGCCGGTCGCCGTAGCCAACGCCGCCAGTTGTGGCAAATCGTATTTGTAGGAATTTTCCGTGTGGATGGTTTCGCCCGCCTGGAATTCGACGCGCAATCCCAGCGCGTTGATGGCGACGGTTTGCGCCACACGGCTGACCAGATGCATTTCGATGCGCCCGGCTTCGTCGTTGTACAGCGCGCAATGTTGGAACAGGCGCAAATCAAACATTCCGTCCAATTCCCGGTTGATGCGTGCCAACACATTCAAATTGAATGCCGCCGTCACGCCCAACGCATCGTCATACGCCGGAACCAGCACATCCAGCGACTTTTTTAAATCCGCGCCCAACAACAACCCATCGCCCGGTCGCAGTGCAGATCGAATCATGAGCAGCAAGGCGCGCGCTTCTTGATCGGTGTAATTGCCGATGTTTGATCCCAGGAACAATGCCAGCAAACGTTCGTTTTCGCGGCGAACAACGGAACCCAGGCCGTGCGTGTAATCGCCAACGTGACCGGTGATGCACAGTTGCGGGTATTCACCAAGTAAGGTTTCGGCGCTGGTTTGCAGAATCGAAGCCGAAATATCCATCGGCTGGTAATGCAGTTCCGGCTGTCGAGCCAGAATCGCTTCGATCAGCAAACGCGTTTTGATCGAACTGCCGCTGCCGAGTTCAACGATGCCGGTGGGCGCGGGCAGTTGCGAAACAATGTCCGCCGCATGGCGATGGAAAATTTCGGCTTCGGCGCGCGT
>JAEUQP010000466.1 GCA_016789645.1 Acidobacteriota bacterium
TTCGCGGAACGATTCAATGGATTGATATTCGGTGAACTTTTCGTTGAGGTCGTAAGCGGCTGTCGAAGGCGAAAGAACTTCGACGATCAACACCGGATTGACCAGCATTTCCTGCCCGTTCAAGTTTTCAAACACGGGTTCACCGCAGACGACTGAAATGTCTGGATACCGATAAGGCAAAGCCGCCGGAACTTTGACGCGCATGTCCGAGTTGAAAGGCTCGCACTTTCCACCTCGGAGTTTTTGCTGAAATAAAAAGTAAACATTTCCGCCTGCGCGTGCATGGCTGGGACTCCCTCCAGCCATCGCAAAGACTTCGCCATCGAAATACTCGTATTTCTCTTCAGAGTTCTTGTCCAGTTCAAGATACTCTTCGAGCGTGTACTTTTGCTTTGAAACAGCAATAGCAGACATAAAACACCTCACTTCCCTTTCACATCGTAACAAGTCAGCGTGTTTTGATTGCGAATGTACAATTTGCCGCCTGCGACAACCGGATGCGCCCAGCTTGGTCGGCCAAGGTCTGTGATCTGGAATCGTCCGTGTTCCACGTACCCCGTCGGCGAAGCTTCGGCCAAGCCAACCGTATGGTCTTCGCCAAGCAGATAGAGCATGCCATCGGCATAAGTCAGCGAGCCTTTGCCAACGCTGCGATTCATCCACATCTTTTTACCGGTGGCGAATTCCAGACAGGTCAGAATCGAATCAGAAAATCCATACATGTAGCCGTTGACCAGCACGATTCCCCCGTGATGATTCTTCATCTCTTTGGTGAAGTAAATTTCCTGCTGCTTCACTTCGCCGCCTTGCGCAGTCAAATTCAGCAATCCTCCTCCAGTCCCGTAAGCCGACGAGAAAAAGACTTTATTGTCGGCAAAGACTGGCGTGGTGCAATTGGCTGTGCCGTTGGCGGCATTTCGATATTGCCACATCACTTTTCCGTCGCTGGCGCGAACGCCAACGCCCGCCGCCGAAGTAAAGTTCATGATCGTTCGCACGCCGCCGACATCTGCCGCGATGCAGGAAGAATACGCCGCCTGATCGCTCAACCCAGCGGTTTTCCAGATCACTTGGCCGTTCATTTTGTCCAGCGCCACAATTCCGGCGTCGCGTCCTCCGGGAGAAACGACCAAGCGATTGCCGTCAACCAGCGGCGATTCGCTGATGAGCCAGCCGGGATTGCTGCCCCCAAAATCCTTGAGAATGTTTTTGCGCCAGATGGACGAACCATCGCGCGTGCGCAAACACGCCAGGTCGCCGTTTTCGGTCAGCACGTAGAGTTTGTCGCCGTCTACCGTCGGCGTTGCCCGCGGCCCATTGCCGCGCCGTTCATTCCCTTTCGGCCCCAGCGCCGTTGACCAGACGGTCTTGCCATCCGCGCGATTCAACCCGAACACAACGCTGGCTTCGCCGCGAGTTCCCTGCACATAAATCCGGTCCCCACTAACCGAAACCGCCCCATATCCTTCGCCCAGTTCTGAAACCGACCAGAGTGTTTTCGGTCCGCTGACTGGCCATTGTTTCAACAAGCCGGTTTCGGACGACAAACCATTGCGATTGTTGCCGCGCCATTGAGGCCAATCGGTTTCGGCCAGCGAGGCGGGCGCAGGCGCTCCCGTCGTCAACGAGGCCAGCAACAATACGAACAACAACACGAACGAACGATGGTTTTTCATTTTCGATTTCCTCTCTTCTCTTGAATTGGTTATTGGTGGGTTCAGTGTTTTTGTCGGGGAAACAACTGGCTCAGAATTTCGTCCTGCCAGTATTCAACGGAATCTTTCATCTTGCGGCGCTGCTGTTTGTCTTTTTTACCCTTCAACAGCTGAATGATTTCGGCGTGCTTGGCAGCGCTATCAAGGTAATTCACACGCTCGCGCACGTTTTTCATCACGAAAAAAGCAAACAAAGGCACGACTACCTTTTCCAAAGCATCTGCCAGATACGGATTTCCAGCCAATTCCCAAATCTTGCGGTGAAAGGCCAGATCGTTTTCGTAAAACAGCGGCAAATTCAAAGCCGCTGCTCCTTCTTTCATGCGTTCGGTGAACAGAGTAAGTTCGGCAATGTCTTCTGCTGTGACATGATCTTTAGCCCATTCGACAGCCAATGCTTCGAGTTCTGCGCGCAACCGGAAAATGTTATCCACGTCTTCCCGGCTGAGTTTGGTAACAACAGTGCCTTTGAACGGAATCTTCTGAACGAAGCCCTGATGCTCCAATTCAATCAACGCTTCCCTGACCAACGGAGTGCCAACGGCGAGTTGCTGTGCGATACGGCTTTCGACAATCGGATCTCCCGATTCCAGCTTCCCGGCCAAAATGGCGTTTTTGACTGCAACCACGATCTGATCTTTTTTGGTGATCGGTTTGATCTGACCTAACGCATCTGCGTTCATCATGGATCGCTCCCTGTCGTTTTTCCGGCTTGAACGGGTTGCTCAAACATCTGAGCAGTTGAAGTGAAATTACTGAACGCGATGGTAGCACACTCACTCACCTTGCCCAAGAATTCGCCTGACCGTGACATTGTAAATTTTCGGGCTGAATGGTACTTCAAGGCTTCTTTCCAAATCGCTTTCAAGCATTCAAACCGTGAGCACATCAAACACCTCAACAACTGTCGAACCACTCGCATCTAAAACTACGCCGCACGTCTCCGCTGGTTATTGGCTTGCCGCCGGAGCCGCCGCTTTGTGGGGATTTTCCGGCGTTGTCACCAGCTACCTGCTACGGCATCGCCAGATGCGCCCCGATGATTTGCTGGTCTTTCGCACCGGTTTTGCTTCGCTGATTCTGTTTCTGTGGTTGCGAATGACGGCCAAATCCTTGATTCGGATTCGGATTGCCGATTTGCCCTATTTCGCTCTGCTGGGCGCAATCGGGCTGGTTGCCAATCAAGGCTTTTATTATCTGGCGTTGACTCAAGTCAGCGTCGGCTATGCGTTGATGCTGCAATATCTGTCGCCGATTTTTCTGATGGCGTATGGCGTGCTGTCAAAAACCGAACGGTTGACGGCTGGTAAATTAGTTTCCGCAGCGCTGGCGTTAAGTGGCGTAGCGCTGATGTTAATCGGCCAGCCGGGCGGGTTGGGTAAAATTTCCTGGATGGGTTCTCTGTGTGCGGTCGGCTCGGGAATCGGCTTTGCGTTTTACACCGCGTATGGCAAACACGGACTCCGACACTACGATTCAAGGACGATGATGGCGTATGCGTTTTTATCGGCAGCAGTGATCTGGCTGATGATTCGTGCTCCCTGGAAAATCGGATGGGCGGAATACAGTCTCTCTTCGTGGGTGTTTTTCCTGTACCTCGGCGCAGTAGCAACCGTGCTGCCTTTCGCGCTTTACCTGGCCAGCTTGAAACACCTCGAAGCCACTCGAACAAGCCTGACTTCCATCCTTGAACCGGTGGTGGCCGCTGCCGCTGCCTGGATCTGGCTGGGGCAATCGCTGTGGCCGTTGCAAATCGCAGGCGGTGTGGCTGTGCTGGCTGGGGTGCTGATGCTTCAACTCGAATCCTACTGGCTGTCAAAAACAACTGGACGGGATCAGAAACAAAATTCCTGATCCCGTCCTGTCTCTCATCGCATCGCAAAAAGCGATTTAGATGGTGATGCGTGTGCCGTCGAATTTGGTCAATGACAGCCCGTCGAATCGTTCATTCCAGCAATGTTTCAAATCCTGAAGCACGCTGATCGCCATAGCTTCACCGAACTTCATTGATTCGGTGGCGTCCGAACGCCAATGCACGCCGCCTATATTGCGTCCCAAGGCAACGTTGGCTGCTACCTTGTTCAATTCTCCTCCCACGGTCAAATTTTCTGAGCCGCGATACGGAACGAGCGACAATCCATCCGACGACGCGACAACCGGATCAGGAATCACCCAGGATTCGTCAAACCACCACTTCAAAATCGTCACGCATGCTCCGGCAACAGTCGCGTGTCCTGCGCCATAAGCCGGATGCGTCGGACACCCTTCAGGAAACGCCTGAGGCAACAAATAGGTGCCGTATTTGCGATTGACTTCTTCCAACACCGATGAGTTGAGAATCTCATTGTTGATCGGGTACGTGGTCGCTTTGGTCACGTGGTTGTGAATGCGACCGGCAAAAGCTTCTGGCCGCAATCGGCGATGGACAAACCATTTCTGGTACCAGACCGCCCGCAAGGCATTCGTTGCAACGCTGGTCACCAACGATTGAAGATGCGGTGGGCCAAACGTACCGAAACCGCACTGGTTTCGATATTTGTTATATGGGTTATTAGGATCAGTCGGCGCGCCTGACCCCAGCAAAATCAGCATGGCATTGAAGTAAGCCTGATAAAGCAAATCAATGTGAACCCATTCTGCCAGATCGCGCCCATTACGAATGTAACGCGGCGTCTGGTCATACCGATTCGGCAAATTCACATTCCCACGTGCGTTTTGAGCAAATAACCAGTCACCATAATTCGTCAGGTAATCATCGCCAGGAATAGTGGTTCGCATTCTCTGGCTAACGCTTTGCACGCCAAGCGAATAATTCTTCCAGAGAAACTGGGAAACATACGGCCCGACCAAATCACCTGGTGTCAATCCTCTGAACAGCGTGCCAGTTGTCACAGGGCCTGATCCGGCTTGCTGCCGAATCGGAATTGTCGGGCCATCGGGCTGTTCCGTCTCCGTGCTGTTTGAATCAGGTAATGAGTTCAGATCAGCGTTAAGTGTCGGCTGGTTTCTCAAGGCCAGGCTAGGGCGAAATTTCGGGCCACGAAAATCACTGAATTTGGTCAGATCAGCCGCCGCTGCATTGGTCAACGGATGCGAATCGTAATCGCTGAAATTAATGTCACGAGCCAACGCCATCCAGTAATTTTCAGCGATTTCTGCGGCAATCTCCGGGCTGGAAAATCTGGGCGCAGGAGGTTGGTACATGTGCCCCGGATCAGCTCCCTGCATTTCAAACGTCAACCCTGCTTGCGGATTTTTGAATTGCACCGCTCGATCCCCCATGGGAACGCGTTCGAAGTCGTCGGGATTGCCTGTCCTGATCGCCTGCAAAAATGCGTTGTAGGCAATCTGATCCACTTCTCCGAGGGAATTGTGCGGCAATCCTTTGGAATAGTTGCCGATGCGATTCAGATACCGATCTTCATCACCATTGTTGGTTTGGGTTGGCAGCGGAGCGATTTTCTGAATTACTGCCGACTGTACGCGCAGGTTGTAGGCCTGTTCCACTCTGCCCGCTCCGCCAATATTGGTAACCTCTGCGCTGGCAGGCGCTGTCTCCGACAAACTCTCTACGCCTGTTGCCTGCGCGGGAATGTTGGCAACTCCCGCTGCAATGACTGCCGCAGTGGCTCCGCCAACGTCACCTAAAAATTTTCGGCGGCTTTGCGAGCGCGGCTCGGATTCACTGATTTGCGTTTCAGCCAGCGAATCCGATTTTTGAGAATTGACAGGCGATAAACTATTTTTTTTATTCACAATGCTACTCCTTACAAAGGTGTTCAGAAGCTGAACCGGCGGGGCGATTACTGAAAATTCAGTCAGCCGGATCTGTTTGGATAGTGTGCGGGGCGGAAAACTTTTCAGGCGTTCTCGACACATCAAGGAATTCAGCGTAAGTGTTTCTATCGAAAATTAAAAACCTGATTGCTGAATCGCACGAACTGAATGTAGTGAGCCATGCTATTAATTGTCAACAAATACTTTTTGGAAAGTGCGGTCATCGGTGAATGGTTTAAAGAGGGATGAAACCTGAAGTCCGATATTCCACTTTTTATACACTTTCAACTCGTGAAACTTTCCGGCTTTCTGATGAATCGCCCTCAGATTTAGCCGGGATTCTATTACGATCCCTCATCAAACAGAATCAAATTCAAGGAGTTCACCCGATCATGCGAAAACTTCAGACATTTCTGCTAATCGCCTCTACTTTTTTTCTCCTCATTACGCTGTTTCCTTTCTTAGGAAGCCACGCCCTTCAAAAACAGAAGGAACAGCTACCTCCTGGCAAGCCGATTCTTTGGAAAGACCCTGGCCAGGTGGAAAAGCTTGACTTGGTTGGCGGTTCAACCGGACGTGCCAAAGCTCCGAAACCACCATTCACCTTTGTCGAAGAAAGTCTGTCAGGAACCAATCCGAAAGTTCGCGTGACGGACGCCAACGGTGTTCGCTGGACGGCCAAATTTGGCTCTGAGGTCAACGCAGAAACTTTTGCAACGCGACTGGTTTGGGCAGTGGGGTATTTCGTGGAGCCTGCCTATTTCGTCCCCAGCGGAAATATTGAAAAGCTGGGCGAACTGACTCGCGCAAAAAAGTTCATCAAACCGGACGGCAGTTTTACCGATGCCCGCTTTGAAATGCAGAAGGACAAGGACGTCAAAAAGTTGGAAGAGGAGGAAAGCTGGAACTGGATTCAAAATCCCTTCAATGGTTCGAAAGAGCTGAACGGTCTGAAAGTGATGTTGATGCTGACTTCCAACTGGGACAACAAAGACGTGCGTGACGTAAAACGCGGATCGAACACAGCCATTTTCCGCACGCCACTGAAAACCGGCGTCGAAGATCGTTATTTGGTGACAGACTGGGGCGGTTCAATGGGCAAATGGGGCGGGTTTCTCAGCCGCGAAAAGTGGGATTGCAAAGGATTCAGCAGCCAGAACAGGGATTTCGTCAAAGGCGTCAAAGGCGATCTGGTGCAATTCGGTTATTCCGGCCAGCACACCGACACCTTCAAAAACGACATTCGCGTCAGCGATGTCAAATGGTTGCTGCAATACCTTGGGCGAATCACCGATGACCAGATTCGCGCTGCGTTGCAAGCCAGTGGTGCGACTTCAGACGAAGTCGAATGTTTCACCGGCGCGTTGCGCGACCGTATCAACCAATTGAAAAACGTCGCCAAATAACCACGTTGAAAGGGGACAATCAGGAAATTGTCCCCTTTTTTTCTTACCCTTCGCCCAACACTCGTATGGGCTTCGGTACTCGTTTCAACTTAAATTTCTGCACGGCGTGTTTTTCAATGTGCGCCATCGCCTCTTCGACCGAATCCGTCAACATCAACAAATCCAGGTCTTCAGGGCTGATGGTTTTCTGCCGAACCATTTCTTCCAGAAAGTCATAGAGTTCGTAGTAATACTCCTTCCCCATCAAGACAATCGGGAAATCTTTGATCTTGCGTGTTTGAATCAGCGTCAGAGCTTCAAACAGTTCGTCCATGGTTCCGACTCCACCCGGCAACACGACAAATGCATAAGAGTATTTGACCAGCATCACTTTCCGAATGAAGAAGTAGCGAAACTCGATCATCTTATCCAGATAAGGGCTGGGCTGTTGTTCGTGCGGCAACGTGATGTTGCAACCAACGGAGGATCCGCCAGCGTCTTTTGCGCCACGGTTGGCAGCTTCCATAATTCCAGGGCCTCCGCCTGTCATCACCGTGAATCCCTGATTGGCCAGCGCTGCGCCAACGTCGCGTGCCAATTGGTAATACGGATGATCTTCTTTGAATCGCGCGGACCCGAACACCGTTACGCATGGCCCAATGAAATGCAGGTGGCGAAACCCACGAAGGAATTCCGCCACAATGCGGAATAGCATCATTGTTTCTGAACTGCGCGACCTCGGACCTTCTAAAAAGTAACGGTCGCTGCCGCTTCCGGTCCCTGGTTGTGAATTAGAAGAAGTCTTGGATTGAGAACCGTCTTTCGCCATTTGCAATGTCCCATTTATTGAAAGCAAATCGTGAACAGGTTTTAGGCAACCTGCCCACAATCCCCGATCAATTGGATTGATAATCTAATTTGAATTCGATCGCGCATTCGACTGTTCGCGACCACGGCAAATACACATTCAAGCCCTTTAGCTCGTTGACTGTGATCGTTTTTTCGACGCCTTTGTAAATTGCCAGCCGATGTGTGCGACCTTTGAAGTATTCCGAAAAGAATTGCTCAATCCGAGTTTTGAGCTTTTCGCTGACTTCACGATTCAGTTGAGCATAGCGCTCCGGCGTGACTTCAGAAGCGCTTTCGTCCGCTTTGGCTTCGGCGCGAAATCGCGCATTGATCTCTTGTCGAACGATGTCGTGATACAGGTAATCGCCAGCAAATCGGTTGAGCAAAAATTCCAGATGCGCGGCTTCGGTACGAGCGGCGCGATCAGCCCGATCATTCAGCTTCGAGCGGAAAAACACACGCAGGTTCGCATGAGAAATCGTCGTTCCCAAGGTATTTCCCGCCGTATTCCAGGCAGCATACCCGGCAAAGCGATCCAGCAGATTTTCGCGTTTCAGCGCCTGAATGATGCGTTCGTCGGCTCCGCTGTAATGCGGCGCGGGAAAGAGCACGTCGGCCAACGCGATATGCCGATTTTCTTTCAATTCCTTCAACAACTTTTTCAGAAACAGATCAAACTCTTCGTCGCTGGTTCCCGGCGCATTGACGAACAATCGGTAATCGCTTTGATCGAACTCACTGACGGGGATGCCTCCGGCAGTGCGAATCTGGTTTTCAACCGTGAATTGCAATGGCTGGTCTTCGTGAGGCGCAACCACATCGCGACTTTTTTCCGACGAATAAATGACGGCAACTCGCAATTTGTAGAGGAACTTATCGAGTACCGCTCGGCTGACCAACGAGGCCGCCCCTTCATCGCCGCCGTTATAGATCGGCACCTTTGATTCCAGATTGAGTTCCTTCAGCTTCGCTCGAAGCATGGCTTGATCTTGACGATGCAAGCCAAACTGCCGAGCGTCGTCTTGTAACAAGATCAGTTCGTTGACCACACCAGCTTTGACCAAATCAATCATCGCCAGATTGATTTTCAGGTTGCGGTGTCGGGTAACCAGATAATCGTCAATCACTGATGGCGACAATTCTTTGGTCAGTTGCTCAAGTTCTACTGCCAGTTTTTTGTCACCGCTTTTCGACGTTCGATCTTTCAGTTCCGCCCAGCGCGCCAACTTATCTTGCCTGCCGCGAGTCCCCGCCGTCATTATCGGAGCCGCGCGCATAATCACGTTGAATGCATATATCGGCACACGCGGATATTTCGACTTGAACCAGCGGAAAAACTCCAAACGCTTTTTGGCTTCTTCAAACGAAACCGTCTGAGAGTGGGAAGCGACCAAGCCGCCATAAGCCAGCATATCAACAGAAACGATGAGCGCATCCGTTTTGGAATAGTCCTGGGATTTCAACCATTGTTCGATGCGTGCGATA
>JAEUQP010000498.1 GCA_016789645.1 Acidobacteriota bacterium
GTGCGCGAAGGCAAAACTTTCCGCGCGAATGAAATCCAGATTGGCGGCGTGCGCGACGGCCATCGCTTCCAGATTTGCTCCGGCCAGAATCTGAATCCCAACTGGCAATTGGCTTTCGGCCTTGACGGCTTGGCCGACCAGTGCCATTGCCGCGACGATTTCCGGGCCGACTTCGCCGCGCAGGTAAGGCACATCGTGCATGTTTTCAATGGCGATGCCGTCCACGCCTGCTTCGCGGTAAAGGGCGGCTTCGAAAACAGCCTGAGCGACAATTTCAGCCACGCTTTGCGAACTGGCAGGCGTTCCCGGCAAAGCGCCGACGTGAATCATTCCGATGATGGGTTTGGGTTTGGCAAAAAGCTTGGTCAGCATGATCAATCCTGAATCTATGGTTTTTCCGCACCCCGCAAGCGACTATAATCGTATCGTTCTTGGGAAGCATTTTTGAGGTGAAGTAATGATTACCATAGTTCGCTATCCAAAACGAAAAAAAGGCTTGCTGATCGCGGCGGCGCTTTCCGTCGTGACGCACGCCGTGCTGTATCTGGTCGTGTATTACGCGCCGATTTTCGGGTTGGCGATGAAACTGCGCGACGTGCAATTCGTCGAGGAAGATTACAACCGTGGAATTCTGATCACCTTCTCCAAGAAGATGAAATACCCGAACGGGTATATGGGGTTTCGCGCTCCTGAGAAAACGCAATCGCTGGAAGACCAGAAGAAAGAACAAGCCAAACTGGCCAAGCGCGAAGCCGAACGCCGTCGCAAAGAAGAAGAGCAGCGTCGCCGCGAACAGGAAGAACTCGCTCAACGCGAAGCGGAAGAAAAAGCCGCCGCCGAAAAAGCCAAAGCTGAAGAATTGGCCAAAGCTCAACAATCTGAACCGGCTCAACCTGACCAACCCAATAAATCCGACGGATACGGAGCCTTTGGCAAAATCAACACGGCTCCGATCAAGGATCAGGTCAAACGACTGTATGACGCCAACAAGGAAGGCAAGCTTTCCTTGCCTGCTGGCAAAATGAAAATCGGCGTGACGGGGACGGTCAATCCGGACGGCACGTTGGCGGATTACAAAATCACGGAATCGTCCGGCATCAAGGAAATTGACGATGCAGCGTTGGCCATTTTGGCCGCCGTCAGCGAAAGCAAGGCGATGGGGCCGTTGCATCAACTGACTTCGCTGAGCCTGGTGTTGGCGATTGACCAGGAAGCGCAATTGATCGTTACCGGCTTCACCGCCAACGAAGAAGACGCCCGCAACATCACCAATCTGGCGCAAGCTGCTATTCTACTTGCGCGGCTGAACAAATCGAAGGATCAAGGCGCAATGTTGATGCTCAACAATCTGAAAGTTCGCCGCGAAGGCCAACGCATCCAAGCCATCATCAGCATGCCGCGCGAAAAAGCGCAGGAAAGCCTCACGAAAACAATGGAAAAAGGTCAGGGCTGAACTTCGCTTTCTTGCAGGTTTGGAAATTCCCGCCACAAAAAGCGCAAAAGAACTTCAAACCTGTTTTGTGCCTTCTGAGCTTTTTGTGGTTAAAAAGCCTTTTCGCACTCCCCAAAACCAAGCCAGCAATCATTTGCTTGCCAATTTCAAGTACCGACTGGCAAATTCCAAAAACGTCGGCCAGTTTGGTCCCGGCGTATGGCCTCCACTGTGTTGGCGGAACGTAATGTCGCCCGCCATCAAGCCGGTTTCCATTGGCGGAAATTCCATTGTGCCCAAATCTTTTTTGCCGAGCAGTTTGTACACCGGCCCCGCGTGCGCCGCAGCCAGAAACATACCTTTGGCATCAACCCAGCCATCGCCTTTTTCCACCGACCCCGAACTGATAAAGACCGGACGCGGCGCGCAGAGCGCCACCAGTTCATGCGAATCCACCGGCAAGTCATTCGCCGTCAGCGGCCCGGCGTATTTCATGTAATTGCCCGCCATCCAGTGGTATTCGCTGGGCGCGGCGACGTTTTCGACCATCTCGCCGTAATTGTTCCGGCGATGGATTTTGGCTCCGCCCGCGCCGGAAGAACTGACAAAGGCAATTGCCAGACGCGGTTCATATGCCATCGCCACCAGCGTCGCTTTGCCGTAGCGCGAATGCCCTTCCAGGCCGATCATTTTGGCGTTGACGGCTTTGTCGGTTTCAAAGTAATCCAGCGCGCGGCTGACGCCCCAAGCCCAGGCGCGCAAGGCTCCCCAATCATCAGCTTTGCGCGGCTGGCCTTTGTTGACCAATCCAATGATGCCCGACGTCAAGCCTGCGCCGTTGTCGGCCTGAATACTGATCGGCACCAGCGTCGCGTACCCCCAGCCTTTTTCCAGCACTTGCTGTTGCCACGGAGTTCCCGGCTGTTGCGGCAAGGGCGGCGCATTCGCCGGACGCGGCGGCAATTGAAACATCAGCTCCATGATCACCGGTACGTTTACGGCTTTTGCCGGAGTCGTCAGCGTCAATTTGATGTCCACGGTCACTGCCGGATAGGACGAATTGTCTACGTGACCGACCAATTGTTTGGTGACGACCGGCTCGCCGTACTTGTCTTCATTGGTCGTGCTGACGACTTCCCACTTCACCTTCGGCGTGACTTTCGGCATGCGGCCATACACTTCGCGGTCAAAATCTTCGACGATTTCCGCACGGCGCTGATTCCACCACACTTTGGCCGAAGTCACTTTCTTGCCGTTCTTCAACGTCAACGGATCGGGCAGCGGCGAATACGGCTTCACTTTCGATTCATCGTAGTTGGCGAAATTCGGAGCATCCTTATTGCTGCCATTCGCTCCCGGTCGCAATTCCTTGATGCCAAGCAGCGCCATCATCCCCTGATGATCTTCGCGGGTAGCGGCTTGTTGGGCTTGCTGTTCGGGCGTGAGCTGCCGTTGCGGCTGCTGGGCGAAAAGCGATGTGCCAGCGAAGGCGATGATGGAGGTAAAGGCGAATGTGAGCGCGCGACAGAGTTTCATAGATAAACTCCTTCAAGATTGTGAGACGTCACTCGGTGTCATTTTGTAGAATAAACAAGGGGCTCGATTTCACTGATTTCCAGTAAATAGCTACCACATTCAGTGATAAGGGTACCAACTACTTCAAGCTTGGGTTCCACTTGATCATATCCTAGATACTTTAATCCATTAGCTATATTGGGGTAATTCTTAAAGAGTATTTTGTTATGCTTGGGTTCAAATAGATTGATCAAGTATGCTTCAAAATCATTTACAGCAAATTCCTTTAGCTCATCGAAGCTTCTAGGCCTACAGCGATCATTTATGTTTTTGCCTTGAATATTTTCCATACTTTCAATTCCGCCTGCTTGACCAGGTAGAAGCATGAAATGCTCATCTGCTCTAGCAAATCTCAAGAAGATCAGAATTAACTCCCGGTTAAGTGAAGCTCCCTCAATCAATGGATGCTCAGTGGATAAAATTGCTACTAGCTTTTCATGAGCTTTAAGTCTCTGAGAAATGGCCTGATCCTGAGCTTGCCCTATGTAATGCACTGAATACTTGATGAAATCGCCAATGTCTCCTACGATCTTGGCACTAAGTTTATGATTGAAGTATTCAAATAGCAGTCTTTCTGGAGTTAACCAAAATATGAATTGGCCCTCGCCATCTAAAAATCTCACACCCGCAACGTGGTTTAATGGTTGATTATGCTCTGACTCTTTATCAAAGAAGCAAACATCTACACAAAATTCACCATTCCCCCTAATATATTTTTCATTTTTGCCGCCTTTATAAAACTCAAGCTCAACGTCTAACAAGTCATCTCTTCCTTGTTGCTTTATATGCAGCTTGATTACGCCCTCATTGCAAAACACATTTTCAAAGTAAAGAGTGGGACGTTGGCATATTAAGTAAATGGATGAGAATTGCCAGTACTCAAGCACTTCAGATTCTTCTTTGAAATGCTGAAATTCGTATACTGACATAGCGGGATATGACATGACGAAGACGGGGTGTATGACTTTTTTAAATTCCATAATATTCAGAGGTGAAAGTCCTTCAATGTAATAAAAATGCGAACTATTTACTTTCAAGTATCTTTCACTAGAGTCAGTTCGCAACGGTTTTATCTGGACGCCAGAACGGTTTTGCCGCCGCGATGAATTCAATCGCACTTCGGTGATGAAGCCTTTCAGCCGGTAAGCGATGGCGCGTTTTGCGCTCGCACAAATTGCGTGGCGGCGAATCCAAGAGAAGATAGCAGGAACGTGCGGCGAGAAGCGTCGTAAGGGGTCATAAGGCTCTCTCGTTACCAGCGTTTTTGCCCAAAAGAAATCATCGCCCAATCTCGATTTGCTGTTTCAGCGCGATGGCTTCGCGGTTTTGCGGATCGAGTTCCAGGGCTTGTTTGCAGTGCGCCAGGGCTTTGGCGGTGTCGCGCCGAGCCAGATAAATCCGGCCCAGCATGATGTGCGCTTCGGGCATGCGCGGATTCCACGACACGGCGGCCTGAAACGAACGCAACGCGTTTTCGGTTTCGTTGCGGCGTGTGTGAACAATGCCGCGCAAAAAGTATGCGTCGGCATTGGCAGTGTCTGCGGCTAGGACTCGTTGGAGTTCAGCCATCGCTTCAGCATCTTTGTTGGCGGCAAGCAACTGGCGAATGGTATCCAGCGCCTGCTGCTGGGAAATCTGCTGTGGAGTCGCGCGCGTTTGCGTTGACGCAGATTGCTGGCGCAACAGTTTGGCCAGCGCCAATTCATTCAGGTCTTCTTTCATGCGCGCCAGAACGGGAACTTTGTCCGGTGCGACCGCCCATCGAGCATACGCGCTTAAATAACGCTTGGCCTCGTTGTCGGCTTTGGCGGCTTCTTCGGCTTTTTCGGCGGATGCCAGACTTTTCGACAACACAAACCACGCTTCGCCATCGCGGGCATTCGATCCGACAACGGCGCGAAGCTGTTGCACGGCCTCATCGTAGGATTGATTACGCCACGCGGCATACCCGTAATTGAATCGGTACACCGTGTCGTTGGCATTGGCCGCAATGGCGCGTTGCAAAAACGGCAGCGCGCGCGCATTTTCGCCTTTGGCTGTCAAAGCGGCTCCGGCGTTATTCAAAATCTCCGGCAGCGGAACGATTCCCGCCAGCGTTTCCGATGCCGCCGCCGCATCGTTGAACGCCCCAGCCTTGAAGGCAGCTAATCCCAGATAAAACAATCCTTCTTCGTAATGCGGATCGCCGTTGGTCAATCGTTTGAGCAGCGTGACGGCTTCTTCAAATTCCGTCTGACGATATTGCAGCACGCCGAGTTCATAAATCGCCTGCGCGTAATGGCCGGGCGCTCCGGCGCTGTCGTGTTCCTGAATGGCACGTTTCAAAAAGGATTCGCGCAATCGCAGATCGAGCGTCTGCACGCCTTTGACATAACTTTCATACGCGCGCGGCGGAACGTTGGTCGCGCGACGAACCAATTGTTCTTTGGTGTAACTCAAGGAAGGATTGCGTTCGTACAGTACGTGCCAGGCCAGTTG
>JAEUQP010000522.1 GCA_016789645.1 Acidobacteriota bacterium
GTTCCTTCAATCGTGTAGCAACTGACAACGTCGCCCGCTTTTTCTTCGATCAACTCGCATTTCAGAGGTTCGCCTAACTCGGCAAACTTCTTTTCGGCTTCGGCCTTGGGCATTTCGACTCGCCGGTATTCGAGGTTGCGCTTGACCAAATCCTTCATGTGCTTCTCGATCTTGGGCAAATCCTCGGGCGTAAAGCGTCCACCATCGGGGCGCACAAAATCGTAAAAGAACCCGCCTTTCGGATCATCGAGCAACGCCGGCCCAATGCCGAGCTTCGTTCCCGGATACAAATCCAGAACGGCTGCCGCCAGCAAATGCGCTGTCGAATGACGGTACACTTCCAAAGCTTCAGGCGATTCCGGTGTGACAGCTTCCACGCGTTCACCGGGCTTCGGTTGATAACTCAGATCAACCGGCTCTTCCTGTTGCACGCCGTCTCGAAACAATCGCGCAGCGATTGCTTTCTTGGCGCTTTCGCGGTCTTGCTGTTTCAACAGATCAAATGCTGAAACGGCACCTGACACTTCCGCAGATGATTTCAAATCGGATTGATTATTCTTTTCGCTCACTGCTGTACCCCTAACTTAAAGCAAGACAGATGGGATTTCTGCCGCCTGGAAATCACAACCGGAAAGCCGTGAAATCCAAACCTGATCGTTTACTGATGCGGACAATCCCAAAAGCTTAAAGCTCAGGTTAGGTATAAAACCGGATAATTGCTTTAGGTAAGGTCCTACGTCAGCGGTTGCCAATGCAAAATCGCTGCGACGAACGCGCCGGGGGCGCTTTACTCATCGCAGCTACTTAGTTCGATTGGTAAATCGTTTTTGCATTTTCACAGCAACTCTTTCGGAGCTGACGTTGAACTGTTTTGGCGTGTGCCAAAGTTGAAAATCATAGGCTCTAGCGGATTTGAACCGCTGACCCCTACCGTGTCAAGGTAGTGCTCTACCCCTGAGCTAAGAGCCTGTATGTCATTGCCAAAGGAGCTTTAACGAGCAGGCAAAATAGCAAACGGCTCGCAAAGCTGTCAAGACTCTGTGCGGACGATTTTGGTTCTATGGCTTCAAGGCAACCGTTTGTAAGCCGCCAGACTGGCGTTGAAATACATCTGATCGCCGATGCGCGAAACCTGCCCGGTGATTTCCATAGGCTCAGCGACAAAATCCAATACTTGTTGATTGACCGGCTGGCCAGTTTCCGACATCAGCCAGAGATGGATGCTGTGGTTGGCAGCATCGCGGGCGACAAACAACGGCGGAATTCCTCCGCGAATGCAGAGTGCGGCGCATTCCCGGTGGGGTTTTGTATGGCCGGGATTCATCACCCCCAGATAGCATTTGCTGTCCACGATTTCGCCAACCAGCGTATGAGTTCCCAAGTTTTCAATTGCCGACACGTTCCTGTCCGCTTCACCTAAAACCCGGACAGAGTTTTCGGCAACTTCGATCATTTCCAGACCGTCACGATGAATCAGCGTGCCGCGCAACGCGATCGAGAGTCCATCCATTCCAGCAACCAAAGAGCTCGCACCGTGCTTGCCTTCGGCAACCAAGGCCTTGCTGGTTGAGCCGGAAACCAACAGAGGAACGGGCCATTCCCGAACAATGCCTTGAAACTCTCGCACATTGCCGAACTCGAAAAAACTGGCGGCGAACCGCTGCTGCGCGAATACCAGCACCAAAGCTACAAGGACTGTCAGCAAGCCCAAACCAATCACAGCACGCCTGGCCAAAACGGCGATTCCGCCTGGAGCTTTCGACAAATAGCCGACATAAAATTCGTGGTCGTTTTGCATAATTCCCTTCGCTCAGAATTTGGCTGGTTCAACGCGCGTGCCGGGCGCATTCGGTTTCGGATCCACCAGCACACGACCATTGACGATTTTGACGTTGAAGGTCGGCACCTTTTCAGCAAACGGCGGCGGTGAAGCGCCGGAATCCGGCAAGTATTGATACCCGTGCCAGGGGCAAGTGACGCATCCATCAATGATTCGCCCTTCGCCAAGCGGACCGTTTTGATGCTGGCAAACGTTCGAAAGCGCCGACACCTTGCCGTCATATTTGAAAACGGCGACCCGTTCTCCGCCCAAAGTGACGATTTTCGCGCAGTTGAGTTTGATCTCTTCGACGGCGCAGACATCCACGAACCCATCGGCGGAACTCGTCGCGTCCGACGGTGCGTCGAGCGCTCGTTCGCGCCACGCAGCGAGCAAATGCAGCCCCAACACAACGACCATTCCCACCCCCAGGGTCACCGCCAGCAATGGATTGGTTTCCGATTGCAAAACACCAAGCACAACGTGAGCGACGATCAAACCATACGCGACATACACCAACATATGCAGCCGCTTCCAAATCGGCGCGGTCAAATTCGCCAACCAAAAATCGTGGCTGGTAGCCGCCATCAAAAACAAAATCAGCAACGCCACCAATCCCAGCGGTTGAAAGGGGAAATTGCGCAAACTGTCGTAACGGCAATTGCTGACCAGCACGCTAACCAATGGATTCAGTTCACCGAGCGCATGAAATTGAATGAGTGAAAACGCTCCATGAGCCAGCGCCATCAAAAACATCATCACGCCAAAATGGCGGCGGTTGTAAAGCAGCGGGAGCAAGCGAGGAACCAATCGGCACAGCGGCCCAATACTCAAAATGATGTGCAACATCAACAGCGCGCAGGTGCCGAATCCTCGAATCAGCAAAGTCTCAATCGTCGCGTTTGGGTGAACAACAGAACCAATGCCGACAAACAGCCCCAGATAAACTGCTATGCCGACAGCCAGTGTCGAGTCATAAATTTTCTTTTGGCGATTCCAGCCGACGGAGGTGTAGACGTGGCTCATCGCTGACCTCCGGCTGAAATTGGTAGCAATGAGTTGGGAAGCTGCGGATTGGTTGGCGCAGGCTTGCGTATGAGCATTCCGGCGAGAAAAAGAACTGCCAGCGCGATTGTCAGCAAAGCAATTACGATTCGATGCTGGCGACGAAGATTCCGAATCACGACTTGGCCTCCTTCACCGAGTTGGCTGATTTCCGATGAGCGTTTTGTTCAACGGGCGGAGAAGTATGGCCGCTCCACCAGCGATTCAACAGCAGCGGCCACAAAGCGACGGCGCCCGGAAAGATCAGCAATCGAAACATCAACGGCGAGCCTTTGGCCGCCGGATCAATCCGTCCAACGCCGTAAAACACAAAGGCAATGGCAAATGCAAAGCCTAAAGCTGCATACGCCATTGCCAGATTGATCACCCAATGCGCGAAAACCATAGATATGTTTCTCCGCCTGGGAATATCCCTTCTTCAACCCGGTTTATTCCGGAGATCGAAGAAAGTTTGCCCTGCTTGTCGGTCTTCTACGCGTCCTGATCGTCCTCAACTTCATACATGTAGTTGATGCCATCTTTGCGAAGGAACATTTTGGGGCTGCCGTCCGCCGGGCCAATACTGATGGTGTCTTTATCGTAATAACGAACGTACCCTTCGATCAGGTCGCCATTTTTCACTTTGACGGCCACCAACTGTTCATTTTCAATCAGTTGCTTGAAGTACCAACCTTCCATTCCCGTGTTTTCAATGTTCGGGAAGGTTGGCTTTTTCACGATTTTCTTCTTGGCTTTTTTCTTTTTGACCGCTTTCTTTTTGCCAAACGGTTTGCCGAACGGTTTTCCTCCGGGTTTGCCACCGGGCCTGGCGCCGCCACCGCCGCCAAATCGGCTTCCGCCGCCTGATCTGCCGCCGCCACCGCCACTACCGCCGCCGGACCTGCCGCCACCACCACCACTACCGCCGCCAGACCTGCCGCCACCACCACCACCGGACCGGCCAGAACCAGACCCCGAGCCTGAGCCTGAGCCGGAATGTCGTTTTTTGGATGGGCCGCGGTTATTGAAAATTGGCATAAAAACTCCTCTTGGGATTGATGGATTACTTCTTCTTCCAGTTCAAAGTTGCTTGCGGAGAAATGTTGCGCTGCCGTTGCTGCTCTTGAATCGAAGCGATGCGTTGCGGAATGTAATCCGGCGACGCAGGGTCAACTTCGGTTTCCTTCAACGTCTGAATCGCCTGTTCGTACGCAAAGGTTCGTTCGTAACAATCTGCCAGACGAATGCGTGCTGTGCGTCGAAGCGGCGGGTCTTGCGTGTACTGAACAACCGCCTGATACGAAGGAATCGCTTCGTCGAATTCGTCCCGCAACAGATGAATACCGCCGATTTGCAAATAGGCTTTTTCGCACAATTCATCGTAGGCGGCGTCATCAGTGACCTTCTTGTATTCGGCCATGGCCTGCCCAAGGTCTTTCAAGTCGTAATACAAATCAGCGATTTTCAGCCGAATCCTGCGTTTTTCCTTGGTATCCGCCGCCGCGGGCAGTGCGCTTTCGTATTCGCTGATCGCTTCCCGCAATTTCTGGGTCGCCGTATAGCATTCGGCCAAACTCAACCGAGCCTGATACAAATCCGGCGATTTCGGAAAGTCTTCGATGAAGTGCAGATAATGCTGGATGGCACGATCGTATTGTTTCAAGTCCCGGCGGCAAATCGTTGCTGCTTGCAACCGGGCAAACGCGGCCTTGTCGCTTTGCGGATTTTGTTTGAGAAATTCTTCGTACCGCTCTGCAGCGCCAGCGTAATCGCCGCTGTCCCAGGCAGATTGCGCGCTTTCCAATTGCGCCTTGCGCGAACAGCCCGAAGGGAAAATCAAAAGACAGCAGGCCACGATGGAAAGACAGAGAGTCAGCGAGACAAAGCGACGAGGCGCAACCTTCGCTCCGTCCCACTTTCCCTGCGTCCCCCCGTCTTGATTTTCGCTATGCCGCGTCATCACCTACCTCGCCGGTTTGCTGTTCTACAAGCGAAGCGCTGGCGACCGAATCATCGCCCGAAGCGTCAATCAGCTTGACGCCTTGTGCACTGCGACCGGTCGCGCGAATGGTTTCGGCTTCGATGCGAATCAGCTTGCCTTGCGACGTGATTATCAACACTTCACTGTCTTTGGTGACGGGCATGACTGCGACAACCTTGCCGGTCTTGTCTGTTACTTTGATGTTGATAACGCCTTTGCCGCCTCGCCCCGTGACGCGGTATTGGCTCAATTGTGTTTGTTTGCCGAACCCGTTTTCGGTCACGCTGAGCATTTGCTGATCGCCGCTCACCGCAACAACGCCGACGACATAATCGCCTTCGCGCAGGGTGATGCCACGCACGCCGCGCGCCTGGCGTCCCATATCGCGGACTTCGTCCTCTTCAAAACAAATCGCTTGTCCTTCGTGCGTGGCAATGAAGATTTTCTTCTTGCCATCGGTCAATTCGACAGAAATCAATTCGTCGCCTTCGTCCACACCAATGGCAATGATTCCGTTCGACCGGATGTTGGCGAATTCGGAAAGCTCAGTTTTTTTGATGACGCCGAGCCGGGTGACCATGACGGCAAATTGCCCTTGAGCGAATTCTCGAACAGGAATGACTCCCGCGATTTTTTCACTGCTGGGCAAATTGATCAGGTTGACCATCGCTTTGCCTCGACCAGCGGCTTGCGAGTCCGGAATTTCGTGAACCTTCAGCTTGTACACCTGCCCTTGAGTGGTGAAAACCATCAGGTAACTATGCGTCGAAGCGATGAACAAATGCGACACAACGTCTTCGGATTTGGTGCTCATGCCTTTGCGCCCGGTTCCACCACGGCGCTGCGATTTGTAAGTCGTCAGTGCAGTACGTTTGACATAACCCGAATGCGTCAAGGTAATGACCACGTCTTCGTCCGCGATCAAATCCTCCAAGGTCAGTTCGACGCCGCTGTCAATGATTTGGGTCCGGCGTGGATCGGCATACGCTTTCTGGACTTCACGAAGCTCTTTGATAATCACGCGGCGCAGCGCCGTTTCGCTGTTCAGAATCTCTTCCAGTTCGGCGATCAGCTTGATGAGTTCTTCGTATTCATCAATCAGTTTTTGGCGTTCCAACGCCGCCAACCGACGAAGCTGCATATCCAGAATCGCTTGCGCCTGAA
Source organism: Acidobacteriota bacterium (assembly GCA_016789645.1). Lineage (GTDB taxonomy): Bacteria > Acidobacteriota > Blastocatellia > RBC074 > RBC074 > RBC074. The sequence goes on from JAEUQP010000522.1 coordinate 6,009, forward strand.
TATCGCTGAACTTGAACTTGGTGATCAAACCGCCTTTGGCGTCTTCGGCGGATTTCGATCCGCGAATGTGCTTGATGATCTCGTCAATGATATCAATCGCCTTCATCAAGCCTTCCAAGATGTGCGCGCGCAATCTGGCTTTTTTCAGCTCGTACATCGTGCGGTTGCGCACGACTTCGCGGCGGAAGGCGATGAATTCGTTGAGCGTTTCCACCAGCGTCAGAATTCTGGGCTGGCCGTTGACGATGGACAGGTTGATGACGCCGAAGGAAATCTGCATCTGCGTCAGCTTGTACAGCTTGTTCAGAATGATTTGCGGAATGGCGTCACGCTTGAGTTCGATGACGATGCGGACTTTTTTCTGGGCGGTGGATTCGCGGTCGCTTTCGTCGCGGATTTCGCTGATGCCTTCGACGCGCTTTTCATTGACCAGGTCGGCGATCTGTTCGATCAACTTGGATTTGTTGACCTGGAACGGAATCTCCGTGATGACGATGGCGTCGCGTTCCTGAGCGCCGCGTCCGATGCGATCAATCGCCGCCCGTGCGCGAAGCTGCATCACTCCACGACCGGTTTCGTACGCCTGTTTGATGCCTTCGCGGCCATAAATGAATCCGCCGGTTGGGAAATCCGGCCCCGGCACGATCTTCATCAATTCGGCGACGGTTGTCTTGGGATGTTGCACCAGTTGAATCGTCGCTTCGATGATTTCGTTCAGGTTGTGCGGCGGGATTTTCGTCGCCATTCCGACGGCGATTCCGTCCGAACCATTGATGAGCAGGTTCGGGATGCGCGTCGGCAAAACGGTCGGTTCTTGCCGTGATTCGTCATAGTTGGGAATGAACTTGACGGTTTCTTTTTCAATGTCGGCCAGCATTTCGGTGGCGATGCGTTCCAGTCGGGCTTCAGTGTATCGGTACGCCGCCGCGCTGTCGCCATCAATACTGCCCCAGTTCCCTTGCCCGTCAATCAACGGATAGCGCAAGGAAAAATCCTGCGCCATGCGCACCATCGTGTCGTACACGGCGGAATCTCCGTGCGGATGGTAGGCGCCGAGCACGTCTCCGACGACGTTGGCCGATTTCTTGTACGGTTTGCCCGGAACCAAACCCTTTTCGTTCATCGAATACAAAATCCGGCGATGCACAGGCTTGAGTCCATCGCGGACGTCGGGCAAAGCTCGCCCGATGATGACCGACATGGCGTAATCCAAATAGCTACGCCGCATTTCATCTTCAATGTTGATTGCCAGCTTCTGATTGTCCATTTAAGTTACGGTGTCTCCAAAGTAAGCCGTCGTTTGCGAGCAGGAGAATGTGCGAGCAGGGCGTGAGTGAAGTTTCTTCGATCCCAAATATGCTCTGTGATCTCGCTTGACGATCCGATATTTAACAGCGTCTTTGTTGATTGATTTGGGATTTTAGCCGCTCGATTGGCGATAAACAAGACGCTGCCTGAGTTTGATCAAGGCTCCTGGCCAACCTGCCAGACATAAAGCGTGTGACTGTCTGTTTTTTCTGTGGCCGTGAAACCCAGTCGCTCAAAAATTGGCTGGGAAGTGCTGTACAAATCCAGGTTGATCCCGACAGCTTTTCCAACAGCGGCAGCTTCGTTCATGACATGGCGAATAACCGGTTCACCAAATCCTTTGCCTCGGTGAGCAGTCAAAATTGTGATATCCAAAATGCGAAACTGGGTTTCGCGGCGATCCAGAAACAGTCTGCCCACTGGTTTGCCATCAGCTTCGATCACCCAATGCTCTGAATTTGGAAATTCCGACTGGTAATAATTCAACTGAGCCGTGTACTGAAACTTGATGAACACGTGCCGCTGTTCATCTGTCCAGGGGACCATCGCCAGTTCCTGTTCGCGCGTGCTGCCGTACACGGAAATCAAAAACTCTTCGTCTTCCGGTGCAGCCGGACGAAGTTTGATGTTCGGAGAAATGATAATTTCGCTCATGGATCAGGCTTCGATAGGTCGGTTGAAGACGGCTTCGTACGTTACGCTGTCGGCGTCTTGTTCGATGGGAACCAGAAACATCATGCCGCTGCCAAGCTGTTCGTGATGCAGCGTGAACATGAATTGCACATGGCGAATCGGGAAGGATTTCGACAAACGGAAATTCAGAATGAACTGTTCCTGCTGCGGCGAAGGCGGTTTGTTTTCGGCGCTGACCAGTTCAAATTCGACTGTCAGGTTGTCAGTGATCGGCGCTTTGAACTTCGAGCCGATGTGCGGAAGAAAATCTTCGTAATGCAAAGTGTCGAGCATCTGTCATCTCCTGAGTGCGAGTTCAGCCTCGCCATTCCATAAAAAATTGCGTCCCCGTGTCTTCCAGAACTTGAAATCCCAGACGCTGATAAAGTCCAAGCGCGCGATTGAATTTTTCAACGTGCAATCGAACCGGCTTGGCTTCTCTTGTCGCTCTGGCAAGCAGATCAGAAATCAGCTTTGCGCCAATGCCCTGTCCGCGCGTTTTACTTAGCAGCGCGATGTCCACCAGCCGAATTTCGTTTTCCATTCGAGAAAGCAACAACCGGCCAATCCGACGTTCAGCTTCCAGAATAATGCTATGTTCAATGTTGGGATAAGCAGAGTAAGAAAGGTTTCTGGCGCGAAACTGCATACTCAAAAACACCTGCTGTTGGGCTTCGTCCCATCCCCAGGCAGCCATTTCTTCGGCGCGCGTGTCACGATAAAGCTGGAGCAAAAAGGCTTCGTCGTCAGGTTGTGCCGGACGCAAGGCCACGGATTCAGCAAGAGTGGGATTCATAAACGGCAGGATAATGCAGTAGTAGCCAATATAGGTCAACGCGCGCCTGTGCAAAATTGTACCGAATCGCTTGTTTTTTTTTACTACCCGCTTATTATTTCGTCCAAGATTTCAGGAATGGTTGATTGTCAATGACAATTAGCTTTCTTTATCAACCAGCTTGGCTTGGGCATTCAAGCCTTTTCAAGGAGAACCAGCATGAAAAACCTTTGGCTAAAACTCTCTCTCTCTCTCGCTCGCCCTATCGATCTTTGTTAGCGCCAATGTTTATCCAGCTTGCAATTCCACACACTCGTGTGGTTCTGGTGGCGGAAACCTCGGCCCCGCATCATGCGCTAACCACAACTGTGGTTGGGGGTGTTGCTCACACTCTTGTGCCATACAACTACTTGACTGCTACGATCCATTGAGAAATGACGGTATTGTTGCAGGCTGTTGCCCAGAAATCTGTTGTTTATGCGCAGACTAGAGTTGGATTAAACCTACTAAACCTACCATTGAAGCCAATCATGAAAGGAGAACCATGTTAAAAAGAGTTTTGCTTCCAATTTTAATAGGTCTCTTGGTGGTTGCATCTGCTGCAATTATTGCCAAGACACATTCAGGGAAACGTCCAACTGGCGGAGCTTTTATTGCAGAAGGTAGGCGTTTGGATGGCGAGGGAAAAGAAGTTTTAAGATTTATCCACTACGGGTCAGAAAATGGGGCTTGGAGAGTCGAGCAAACCTATGCCGATGGAAAAACAGTCGTTCAAATCTGCGATCCCAATCGGGGTGGCTTTATGCTTCGTCCAGATAAGCTTTTTGCAATTGGCCCTTGTGGCCGCCCCACTAAAGCAGAGGCTGAGGCTCAGATTAAACTTTCAGGAGACACTCAAATAATGTTTGGTGTGACAGCGTGTCGCAAAATATCTAACTCCCAGACAACTGAAGGAAAATCGCGAACTCTGGAAGTAGTAAAATCACCTGAGCTTGGTTTGAACTTCCGGGAAGCTCTCATTGAGGATGGGATGTTGGTTTATGAATCCAATATCGTCGCCTTCAAGCGCGAAGCAGTTGACCCAACGCTGTTTGATATTCCGAATCTGCCTATTGATGTGTCCCGCCTAGAGACAATTATCAATAATGCAAAAGTGGCAGGTCATGATGATCAAGCGAAAATCTGGATTGAGCATTTGAATAAGCTGCAGTCTCAGAAATAATCACATATTTCCTACCGTTCTTGGGCTGCCCTTACATAATGAAATTTTAGGGCAGCCCTTTTCACTCGCTGAAGATCTTCTCCTTTACTAATTGGCGATCGTTCAATTTGATTTTTGCGGATGCGGCACTTATGATGCTCGCGTTTTTGGCGAGCCAGCACAGGCAATCCCGCTGAAAACAACTTCCGAAAGATCGTTCAATACAGATGACCGCTGATCGTCTCCAACAAAATTCAATCGCCGAGCCGCCAGTTCGCTTGTTCTATTTCGGCGCCCATTCTTCTTCTAATCCGTCGTCATCACATTCATCATCAGTCGGTCATTCATCCTGTTCGTGGCGTAGCTCATCATCACATTCGTGGTCATGGTAGTTGTGGTTATTGAGCGCGCTCCTTCTGAACTCCAAACAATCGCCACAACCAAATCAAGAAAGGCTGGATTCATAATTTCATGAAAATCCTGATAAGCGACAATCTTTCCACACTCGGCGTAGAGATTCTGCGCCGCAACGAAAATTTCCAGGTGGACGTCAACACCGGACTGAAACCTGACGAATTGAAAGCCATCATCGGCCAATATCATGGCTTGATCGTTCGCAGCGAAACCAAAGTCACCGCCGACATCATTGCCGCTGCCGACAATTTGAAAGTCATTGGCCGGGCCGGTTCCGGCGTGGACAACATTGATGTCAAAGCCGCGACGGCGCGCGGCATCATCGTCATGAACGCCGCCGGAGGCAACAGTGTCACCACTGCCGAACATACCATTTCGCTGATGATGTCGCTGGCACGCAAAATCCCGCAGGCTCACGCCAAACTGAAAGCCGGCAAATGGGACAAGAAAAGTTTCATGGGCACAGAGCTTCGCGGCAAAACGCTGGGGGTCATCGGACTCGGCAATATCGGCAAAATCGTCGCGCAATGTGCTGTCGGTTTGAGCATGAAAGTCGTGGCGTATGATCCGTTCACTTCGCCGGAAATCGCCTCCAAAGCCGGAATCGAGCTTGGCAGTCTGGACGATGTGTTCACGCGCGCGGATTTCGTCACGGTGCACACGCCGATGAACGATGAAACGCGCGGCATCATTGGCGAAGCCGCTTTCGCCAAAATGAAAGACGGCGTGCGCATCATCAACTGCGCGCGCGGAGGTTTGGTGGACGAAACCGCTCTGTACAACGCGATCAAATCCGGCAAAGTCGCCGGAGCCGCGCTGGACGTTTTTGTCAAAGAACCCATTCCCGAAGATCATCCTTTGCTGACTTTGGATGAAGTAGTTGTCACCCCGCATTTGGGAGCTTCGACCAACGAAGCGCAGGATTCGGTCGCCATCACCACTGCCGAACAGGTCGCCGATTATCTGGCTACGGGAACGATTGCCGGAGCCGTCAACGTCCCGGCGGTCAGCGCCGAAGCTTTGGTGACGATGCAGCCGTACCTGACGCTTGGCGAAAAGCTGGGCAGTTTCCAGGCGCAGTTCTTCACGCAACCCGTCAGCGAAGTCCAGATCAGTTACAGCGGCGAAGTCGCCGGGCTGGACGTTCGCCCGATTACGCAAGCCGTTTTGGCTGGTTTGCTGAAAGGCGTCAGCGCGCGCGTCAATCAGGTCAATGCTTCTGTGATTGCCGAAGAGCGCGGGCTTCGCGTCACGGAAACCAAAGAATTGACGGCGCAGGATTTCACGACCTTGATCGAAGTTGTCGTCAAAAACGACAAGGAGCAAAGCCGCGTTGCCGGAACCATCGTCGGCAAAGGCGAACAGCGTTTGGTGGCGATCAATTCGTATCGGTTGGACGTGTTGCCCGAAGGCCAGATGCTGGTGCTGCACAATTCCGACAAACCCGGCGTCGTTGGTCGCGTTGGCACGTTCCTCGGCGATCATAACGTCAACATTGCGCAACTATACCTGAGCCGCAACAAACCGGGCGGCACGGCGATGGCGGTCTATCAAGTGGACAGCGCGCTGGATGCAACCACGTTGGCCGAACTGGCGAAATCCGAACACGTGATTTCGGTTAAGCAAATCAGTCTTTAATTCGCTTGTTGGTGGCTGGTGGTCGGCAATGCCCGATTACCGACAACCGGCCACCGAATACCGACAACCAACACGATGCTGGCAAAACGAATCATTCCCTGTCTGGACGTTGATAATGGCCGCGTGGTCAAAGGCATCAGTTTTGTGAATCTGGTTGATGCCGGAGACCCAGTAGAACAAGGAGCACGCTACGACCGCGAAGGCGCGGACGAACTGGTTTTTCTGGACATCACGGCTTCGTCGGATCGGCGCGAAATTGTCGCCGACATGGTTCGCCGAGTTGCTGACCGTGTGTTTATTCCCTTCACCGTTGGCGGAGGAATCCGCACGGTGGATGACATTCGCGCCATTTTGATGGCCGGAGCCGACAAAATTTCGGTCAACACGGCTGCGGTGCAGAATCCGAATCTCATCCGCGAAGGCGCGGAAAAGTTCGGCGCGCAATGCATCGTCGTTGCCATAGACGCCAAGCGGCGAAAAAACACCGAATCACTTTCATGGGAAGTGTACTTGCACGGAGGCCGCACCCCGACGGGAATTGACGCCATCGAATGGGCACAGCAAGCCGCCAATCTGGGCGCAGGAGAAATCCTGTTGACCAGCATGGATTGCGACGGCCACAAAGATGGTTATGATTTGGAACTGACCGCCGCTGTCGCCGAAGCAGTCAACATTCCGGTGATCGCTTCGGGCGGCGCAGGCAAACTGGAACATCTTTACGATGCCTTGACCATTGGCAAAGCGAGCGCCGTGCTGGCCGCTTCGATTTTTCATTTCGGCGAATTCACGATTGGCGAGGCGAAACAGTATCTGCGCGAACGCGGTATACTGATGCGGTAATCTTTGCCCCCTCACTTTAAGCAAGGAGAAGTTTTTCAGATGAATCGGATCACCAAAGTGTCATGTGTATTGATTGTGCTGACGTGCCTTGTTTGGTCGGTGGCTGCCCAGAGCAAACCGGCGGTTCAGGCACAAGAAGTCAAATTTGACGGGCACGACGTTAAGCTGGCGGGAACGTTGCTGATTCCGAAACTCGATGGCGGCAAACGAGCGCCGGGCGTGTTGATCGTGCCGGATTCGGGAGTGACTTCGCGCGACGGAATTCGAATTGGAGAAGCTGTCCACACCGTGTACCGCGACCTGGCAGAACATCTGGCGGGCAAAGGAATGGCCGTGTTGCGTTACGACAAACGTTGCGCGGGCACAAGCGAATGCAAACCGGCGGTGACGTTCGATGATTATGTTGATGACGCTCGCAAAGCCATTGAATTTCTGAAAGCTCAGCCTGGAGTTGATCCCGCCAAAGTGTTTTTGTTCGGGCATGGCGAAGGCGGATACATAAGTTCCAGTTTGGCAGCGGCGGAAGAAGCCAAATTTGCAGGCGTGATTCTGGCAGCATCCCCCGGTCGTCACCTGCACAAAATCATTCGCAAAATGGTCGAACGCCGGTTGACCGAAGAAGCCAAAAAGCCGGAAGAAAAAGACGCCACTTTGGCCAAACTCGACCGCGTGATTCGGATGATTCAAGCCGGGCAGCAGGACTATTCCAATATTTCACTCAACGACAATGATTATTACGATTCGTTACTGGCCGATCTGATCAAACAGCGCAACGTGATTGTCGCGTTGTTCATCAACGACCCGTTGCAAATCGTCAACAACATCCAGGCGCCGACGTTGATCGTGCAAGGCAAAAAAGACTTACAGGTGACGGTTCAGGATGCCGAGTTTCTGGAAGAAGCGATGAAACGCGCTTCGCACAAGGATTCAACCTTGCTCTTGCTCGACGATTCCGATCATTTGTTGAAGACCAACAAAGGCCCAGCTTCGACGGCTTCTCTGTCAGACGCTTCGCGTCCGCTTGATGCAGCGTTACTGACGGCAGTAACAGATTGGATTTTGAAAAAGGCAAAGTAACTCTGGTTGCCAGTGACCGGTGGTCCGTAAACGGTTGAAAGCCGCTTGCTGACCCGACCACTAACTCCCAACCACCATGATTCAAAACCTGAAATTTGACGAACAGGGATTGATTCCCTCCATCGTGCAAGACAATGCAACCGGCGAAGTGCTGATGGTTGCTTACATGAACGCCGAAAGCCTGGCTCGCACTCTGCAAACCGGCCAAACCTGGTTTTGGAGCCGTTCGCGTCAGGAGCTTTGGCATAAAGGCGCGACTTCCGGCCATACGCAGCAAGTCGTGGATATTCACCTGGATTGCGACGGCGACGCGCTGTTGGTCAAAGTCATTCCCGAAGGTCCAGCTTGTCACACGGGCGAACGAACCTGTTTTTATCGCGGCGTGAATGAAGCGGATCAGCACAGCGAACCCGCAGAAAAACCGCCCTTGATCATTCATCAGGCCGATTCGCCGCTGTCGTTGGTCAATGTGGCCGCGATGGAATTGGGCATTCTGTTGCAGGATTTGTACCGGCTGATTCAGGAACGCAAAGACCAGCTTCCCGAAGGATCGTACACAACCTATTTGTTCAACAGCGGCCTGGACAAGATTCTCAAAAAAGTCGGCGAAGAAGCCGCCGAAACAATCATCGCCGCCAAAAATGCCACGGATGCCGAAACCCGAAAATTGCTCTCCGGCGAAATCAGCGACCTGCTTTATCACTTGCTGGTGCTGATGGTCGAACGCGACGTGAGCTTGCAGGATATTTCCAACGAACTGAGCCATCGAGCTGGAAAACCGGCAAATCCGAAATACGCTAAGTAGATTTCTGTTGTTTTAATCAGTTTTTTTGATGCTCTACGGGGTGTAACAGAGTTCCAATCTGTCACACCGCTGGCAGATTCAAAACCTGCCTCCATTCCCCGTATCTCAAATTGAAAATTGATCTACATCTCAACTCAATCAGTTTGAGATGAATTCCTATGTCCAAAATTTCTCCTTCAACCTACGAAGAATTTCTTTCGCTCGCTGCCGAAGGCACTGTCGTGCCATTGGTCAAAACGGTGATGGCGGATTTGTTGACGCCCGTGTCGGCGTTTTTGCGAATCGAACGCCAATCGCCGCGCGCTTTTCTGCTGGAATCCATCGAAGGCGGCGAAAAAATCGCGCGGTATTCATTTCTGGGCTGTGCGCCGCACACGATTGTTCGCGCGAAACATCGGAATGGAACCGAGAGCGGTAGCGACCGGGTTGATGTCTTGATTGAACGCGGCGATGGAAGCTCAGAAACGGTTCAACGTCCGATGCTGGATGTGCTCCGCGACCTGATGCATGAGCACAAACCGGTCAAACTGCCCGGACTGCCACCGTTTTCCTGTGGAGCAGTTGGGTATTTCGGCTACGACGCCGTGCGATGGTTTGAACGCCTGCCAGATAA
>JAEUQP010000564.1 GCA_016789645.1 Acidobacteriota bacterium
CGGCCTGGAGCAGAAAAATCGAAAATACGTTCATAGTTTATAAATCCAAAAATGAAGGTTGTTTATCAAGAATGCCTGCCAAAAGCGGCAGGCAGGCCAGCATGGTAGCTGCCCGACTGCCGCTGTCAATGTTGCCGAGTGTCGCTGGCGTTTAATTCATTTTGGCGAAGGTTTGGCTTGCGGCTTTACCAGCGAAGTCGCCGCTTGCAGCACCGCCGCCCAAGCCGCCGACTTTGGATCCACGAGGTGAAAATGATCGGCGTCTTTCAGCGAGATCAATTCCACATCGCCATCGTTTTTGCGTTTGGCAGCTTCCAGATAATCCGTGGCCATCGCGGGCGGAATAATCGTGTCGGCTTCGCCCTGAACGATTTTCTGTTTGACGCCGAGCGGCACCAGCGCAATCGGCGAAGCCTGATCGTAAATCGCGGCTTTGTCTTTGGCTTCGCCGCCGGTGAATTGAATGACTTCCTTGTCGCAAGCGGTGCCGGTTCGGCGCAAGTCTGTGATTCCGGCCAACGAAACCACGCCTTGCAGCTTCAGCGGATTGGCCGAATACAGTGGATCGCCTTTATTTAACTTCGCACGCGCGCCGAGCAACAACGCCAGATGGCCTCCGGCGGAATGACCGATGGCAATGACCTGATTCAAATCGAGTGAATGTTTGTCGGCGATTTCGCGCAGGTAATCGGTCGCGCGAGCGGCGTCTTCAAAGGTTCCCGGCCAGCCTCCGCCAGTGTTGCCTACGCGCCGGTATTCGATATTCCATGTGGCAAAACCCGCTTCGGTCAGCGCCGCGCTGAGATGTCCCATGTAACTCAAACCGAATTGTGACATCCAACATCCACCGTGAATAACAATGGCGACAGGATGTTTGCCAGCGGTTTTGGGCAAACGCAATTCGCCAAATTGAAATTCGTCGCTGCCATACGCGATGCGGTGATCGGCTGCCGGAGCAGGGCGAATCAAAATGCTGCGCGAGCTTTGGCTTTGCGTTCGAGCGGCAGCGACAAACCCGGCAACCGTCAGAGCAGTGATAAAAACAAAGGCGAAGAGTTTCTTTTGGTTGAGCATTGAAGTTTCACGGAAACATCCCGTTGCTTACGCGCAGGGTACTGACACGGCCAAATCATTTCCCAAACAGCGATTTCAGTTTTGCTGACAGTTTCGACGAAAACATTGCGCCGACTACACGCGAAAACCAGCGTTCGGTTGTTGCCGTGTAGGGGTACCACATGATTTCGCGTTTCAGCCCGAAGCGATCTGTGACGATGACTTGTTGATGGCAAAATCGGCGAATGCCTTCGGCTCCGTGTCGTTTGCCGATGCCACTTTCTTTCAATCCGCCTGAAGGCGCGTCGGTCACGCCGAATCCGGCAATCACGTCATTGACGCAGGTGATGCCTGCTTCGACCTGCGCGGCCAGTCGTTCACCTTTGGCTGTGTCGCGCGTCCAGACGCTGGCATTCAATCCGTACACCGTGTCGTTGGCCAATCGCAGAGCTTCGTCGGCGTTTTTGACGCGCATAATCGGCAACACAGGGCCAAAGGTTTCCTCGGTCATGATCTTCATCGAATGATCCACATTGGCCAGCACCGTCGGCTGATAAAATCTGCCGGGCAGATTTGCGTCCAGTTTGCCGCCGGTCAGAATTTCAGCGCCGCGTTGCCGCGCATCGGCGACGTGAGCTTCAACGGTTTCGACCTGTTTGGGAAAGGTCATGGCACCGACATCCACGCGGTTGTGGGTTGTGGTTTCATCGGCATCAATGCCTTGTCGCAAGTGGCGAGTTTTTTCGACCACGCGGCGCGTGAATTCGTCAGCGATAGGTTCTTCGACATACACGCGCTCAACCGAAATGCAGACCTGGCCGGAATTGGTGAACGCTCCCCAGACGGCAGCGTTGGCGGCGCGTTCAATGTCGGCGTCTTTGAGCACGATCATGGGGTCTTTGCCGCCAAGCTCCAGACTGACCGGAATCAACCGGCGCGCGGCGCGTTCGGCAACGGCTTTGCCAGTGCGAATGCTGCCGGTGAAAGAAATCATGTCAGCTTCGTCCACCAACGCCACGCCGGTTTCGCCGTAGCCGTTGACGACCTGCAAAATTTCCGTAGGCAATCCGGCAGCGGCAAAAGCCTGTTGCATCAATTCGGTTCCGCGTTGGGCAATCAGCGGAGTCCATTCCGAAGGTTTGATGACCACGGCATTGCCCGCCATCAACGCGGGAATCGCTTCGCCTATGGTCAGGATCAGCGGGAAGTTCCAGGGCGTAATCATCCCAATAACGCCGCGCGGGTTGTAAATGGTTGTGACCTTTTTGTTTTTCAGCAGGTGCGGGCTGACGCGCTGTGGTTTCAGGAATCGCCGCGCCTGTTTGGCGTAAAAGGTAATCACGTCGCAAACGTAAGTGATTTCGATCAAGGCTTCCAAACGCGGTTTGCCATTTTCATGGCAGATCAACTGAATCAATTCTTCCTGATGCTGCAAAAACAAATCGCGCGCCGACAGCAAGACTTTTGCTCGCTGGTTCAGTTCCAGCGCCGACCACACGCGAAACGCTTCACGCCCGCGAGCGACAAAGGCACGAACCTCAAACGGCGAATTGACGGCAACTTCGCCAAGTTTTTTCAGCGTCGCCGGGCTGTGAACTTCGATGAATTGATTTGCAGCCGCACTCAATTTTGGGGTCATTTTTTCTCCATGGGGTTCAAAACAGGATTAACAAACCTGTCTGCAAATCCTGTGAATCCTGTTTTGAAAGAATTCTTCACGTTTTCGCCACGATGTTGAAGTTGACGGTGATTTCGTTTTTGACCTTGATCGTGCCGCCCGCCGCCGAATACGGCTTGAAGCCGAAATCAGTTTGACGCAGCGTGTATTTGCCGATGGCGCGAAGCTCTTGCGCGTTGATGGTCAGCGAAACCGGAAAGGCGATGCGCTTGGTGACGCCGTGCAAGGTCAGGTCGCCGTTCAGCGTAAAGTTGTAAGCGTCGCTGCCGGTTTGTTTCAGGTCATTCACCGAAACGGATTTGAAATTGATTTTGGGATACTTGGCCGATTCCAGAACTTCGGTGTGCATGGAGTTATAAATTTTCTTCTTGTCATCTTCGCTCGGTTTTTTATCGAGCACGGCCAGCGAGGTTGCATCCACGTTCAGTTCCAGCGAACCGTTACTGGCGCCTGCTTCGGGAACGACGATTTTGCCCGTGAAGGATTTGACGCCGATTTCGTGGTCGTGGGCAAACCCGCTCAGCAATCCCGCTTTCGGGACGAAGACCCAGAAACTGCTTTCGCCCGCGACAATCGTGTACGTGCGCGTTTTCTGTGTTGCGACCGGCCATCCGCACAACATTGCGATCGCGATCAATATCGTCAACGTAAACTTCATACAATTACCTCAGGGAGTTTTGGCGACAACTGTAAATATAACTTTCAATTCATCCGCGACTTTAATCAGTCCCATCCCTTTTTCGAACGGCTTCAGACCGAAATCCGTCAGTTTGAGTTTTTCTTCGCCGTTGGCGCGAAGCTCTTTTTCGCCGAGCGTGGCATTAACCGGAAAGCTGACTCGTTTGGTGGTGCCGTGAACTGTCAAATCACCAGTGAGCGTGAAACTGCGTTTGTCGCCGTCGCGTTGCACATCACTGACGCTGACCGAAACGAATTTGATCGAAGGAAATTTGTCTACTTCCAGAATCTGGTTTCGCAGCACGTTGTGGAATTCTTTGCGCTCGAAATCGCCCATCGCGGTGTCCACGTTGGTCAACTGTTTGGGATCGGCTTCGAGTTCAGCGGTCAGCTTGGTTTCATCTTTTGGCAGAACGACGTTTCCGTTGAAGCTTTTCGCCAGAACTTTATGCGTGGGATAACGACGACTGATCAATCCCTCCTGGGTCAGAATGACGGCGATTTCGCTATTTGTTGCGTCAAAGGCGAACACGCGCGGCGGTTGCGGTTTGGCTTTCTGGCGTTGCGCCGAAACCGGTGACACTGTAAACAGCAAATTCACCAGCAACACCAGCAAAACAGTTTGGCGGAATTGATGGAACATGCTTTGTCTCCAAAAAAAGCGGATGAGTTGGGGGAAAACCTTGAAACTACGAATCTTCACGAATGAACACAAATAGCCAAATCATTCGAGAACATTCGTGGTATTCGTGGTTGATTTCCTGTCGCCTCAGTTGCGATAACTGGCGGCTTCGACTGGTTCAACGATGACTGCCGTGCCGTACGCCAGCACTTCGGTGACGCCGCCCATGACTTCGTTGGCGTCGTACCGAGCGCCGATGATCGC
>JAEUQP010000566.1 GCA_016789645.1 Acidobacteriota bacterium
CCTGAAACGCCCGGCAAGCTGCCGGCTGGAGCGCGAATTTCCGCGGGGAAATCCGGCAAGGTCGAAATGTCGTTTCCGATGATGGCAGAAGTCGAAGTGAATTGGCCGCCGGTCACCTGCATTCCGTCTCCGGAATCTCCGGCAAAACGTATGGTGACCGTTTCAAGCTCTTCGACCGGTTTGGAAGAAATCAGGTCTTCGAGTGTCGTAGCTGACATGTTAGATAACAAACTCCGTGAAGAATTTTATGATGGATGTGGGCGCGCAATTGGTAAAGCCAATCACAACCGCGCGGAATCATAGCATGTCAATCGTGAATGTACAGCCCTGCTCTTTTTTCGCGCGACCATTTCCTGCTTTGGTGAGCAATTGCGTGTTCAATTGTAAAAAAGCCGAGCCGATTGCATGTCAATTCGGCTCGGCTTTTTTGGTTTATCAGGTCAAAGCATAAGAATTTATGCCTTGACCGTGCGTTGTTAACAGCTCGGCGGGAAGACCGGCACGATGTAGTTCATCGTGTTGTTCAACGTCAGGTGATGCAGGTTATGCCCCTGATTGAACGCTCCAGCGGAACTGGCCGCGTTCGCGTTGAAGTTGATCGCCGCACCCGTCATACCGATGGCGCCAGTCTGGTTGTAGATTCGCAACCAGCCGGTGCGTCCGGCAGGAACGAAGGTCTCGAACCGAGGCGTGATGCGCGGGAAGTTGTTCGTGAGCGAATTACGCAACTGGCAACCACCCGTCACCGAGAAGCTTAGCGCGTTTTCAGCATCGTCATAAAAGATACCGAACAGCGAGCCGAGCGATGCAGCTCCGATGCCCAGATTGCCACCAATACGGTTGACGATCAGCATCGTGTCGTTTCCATCAGCGCGTGAACCGACGTTCGACAGCGCCAGCACAGCCGGAGTCCGATTGTAGCTGATACCGTCAAAGTTCAACGACGCAGTGACTGAATTTCCATCGCAGAGCGGCAATCCGCCCGCCAATTGCGAGAACGCAATTGCGCCGAGATTCGCCGCGTGACCGCTGGAGAACTTCACATACTCGTCGCCGATCAGATAGTTGAAACTGGTCGGGCAACCAAGCTCATCCGTCGCCACCGCCACAATGTACCCCGTTGTTCCGGGATCGAGGTCGGACGCGAGGAAGCTGGTGGTTTGATTCGGAGTCAGACAGACAAAGCTGTCTGCCACCGCGCAACCTTCGGCCACAAAGAACAAGTGGACGTAGGATGGTTTGAGGATGTGAGTGTTCGTCAGGTTGATGCGCGTGTTCTGTCGCGTCGGATCGGTGCTGGACGTGTAGATGTTGTAGATCAACACGCTTCCCGCTTTCTGATCGCTGGCTTCAGAACGTGCCGGATAGATGCCGCCGGGACCAACCGGCGGACAATTCGCCGTCAAACAAGCAGTCACTGATCTGATTA
This sequence comes from Acidobacteriota bacterium, assembly GCA_016789645.1. Lineage (GTDB taxonomy): Bacteria > Acidobacteriota > Blastocatellia > RBC074 > RBC074 > RBC074. Next base: position 1,430 of record JAEUQP010000566.1, read on the forward strand.
CGCCGTTGAAAGTCGCCGTCGTAGTCACGCAAGCTTGCGTGCCCGTGGTGACATCATCGGCAAGTTGCGCCATGTAATTGACGACCAGAGTCTGTCCACCAGCCAGAGTTCCAGACCAACTGACGGTCGTGGCATTGATCGTGCAGCTTCCGACATTGGTCGTGCAGGTTAATGGCAAGCCGATGATCTGCGGCGACAGTGCCGTCGTCACGGTGCCGGTTTGCGGGATTTGGGTCGTATTGGTCAGGCCAAACGAACCGTTGACCTTGTTGCCCGGTCCCGCGCAAATCACAGGGTCTTGCAGATTGGTCGTCGGCGCTGGCGTGAACGTCGTTACCGTCACCGTGAAATTGCAAGCGGCGCTCAATTGGGCGGCATCGCTGACTGTGCAAGTGACTGTCGTCGTGCCAAGCGGGAAGCTTGATCCCGAAGCCGGGTTGCAAGTCGGCGAACCAACACCCGGACAGTTGTCGCTAACCGTGGGAGCCGCGTACGTCACCGTCATCGGATTGCCTGACGGCGAGACTACAGTTTGATTCGCCGGGCAAGTAATCGTCGGCGCTTGGTTATCCGTGACTGTCACGGTGAACGAACAGCTTGGGCCGTTTGCCACGGAACATGTCACCGTCGTCACGCCTTTCGAGAACGACGATCCGGAAGCCGGAGTACAAGTCACCGCACCACAGGTTCCCGTAGTCGTCGGAGCCGGGTAATTAACCGTCGCCGCACAAGTCCCCGGAGCCGTGTTCGCCGTTTGATTCGACGGACAGGTAATCGCGCAAGTCGTGACCGTTACGGTGAAATTACAACTGGCGCTCGGGCTGTTCGCGCTGGCGTCATCAACCGAACAAGTCACGGTCGTCACGCCGACCGGAAAGCTCGATCCGGAAGACGGTGAACAAGACGGCGAACCGACGCCCGGACAGTTATCAGCAACAGTCGGAGCCGGGTACGTCACCGCGATCGGATTGCCATTCGGCGATTGCGCCGTTTGATTTCCCGGACAAGTGATCGTCGGCGCTTGAGTATCCTGAACCGTCACGGTGAAGCTACAAGAGCCGCCTCCCGTTGAACTGGAGCAGGTAACTGTCGTCGTGCCAACGTTGAATGTCGAACCTGAAATTGGGCTGCAAGTCACCGTACCGCAAGTTCCTGTGCCTCCTGGCGTAGCGTAAGTCACCACCGCTGAACATTGTGCAGTTGCAGCAGGGGTAACGATGTTGGAGGGACAGGTCAGGTTGCAAGTTGGGGTACTGCAAGAGGTTGCGCAAGCATAACCATCGGTAATGCTGATGGTGTCAACCCTCCAGCCGGTTGCTGACACGGAACAATCGGTTCCCAAACGCCAACGCAACTGGATGCTTTGTCCGGCGGCGGCGGCGGGCAAATTGACCGTTGTGGTGATATACCCACCGGAATTCCCCGTCCAGGCATTACGCCCGCGGAGCGGATTGAAAAAGTCCGTTGTGCCGGAGTTGATGACACCATTGTATCCGCCACTGACAAAGCTGCCGCCGGCAGTGATGATGTCAGTGAAGGAACCAGCGCCGATCTTGATTTCCAGAACTCCGCCATCGAACGTGCTTTCGGTGTTGTAGTTGTTGCGGAACGTAAGCTGCGCCGCAGAGGATGAAATGGCGACGGTCGGCGAAATCAACAGGTTGTCCGTCACACAAGACGGGTTGTTGTGGAATGCCGCATTGGGTGCGGTATCAGCCGTCGAAGCAGCCGTCGTCCAATTACTGCCAAGGGTGCAGGAAGCTCCGCCCGCCGTACAATCAGCGTCGCCATTCGTGAAGGATGTTGTCCACCCCGCCGGTAAGGCAGGCGCCGTGACGCCGTCAAAGTTTTCCGTAAGGACGGTGTTCACCACGCCCGTCTGGAAGTTATAGGTGATCACCCCCAAATTGCTTGCGCCATCCTGCAATTGCAACGAAACCGTGATTGGTGTGCCACAAGCCCACGTGGGGTCTACCCTGAAGGTAAAGTTTCTGGTGACGGCAGCACCTCCGGCCGTCAATGCGCCGTAATTTTGCGGTGCGCCAGGGGAAGTGACTCCGCCCGTCGCCTGCAAGGTGGCAACCAGATTGGTCGTGTTCAGCGTTCCCACATTCTGCAAGGAGAAGCTCATCGTGATGTTTTCACCCGGATCGGGTACTCCGTTGGCTGGGGTGCAGCTTTCGGTGACAAGTGTCGAACCTGCTGAGCCGATGACCGCCACGGGAGTTTGATCGGCGTTGTAAACCACCAGTGCGTAATCCTGATCCAATGCGCCGCCGACGCCGGGGACACCATCGCCAGCAATGTTGGTCGCTTTGACCGTGACGATGAAGTTGCCGCTGACGCCTGCCGGAACAAACACGCTTTCGCTGTTGTTGCGAGTGTCAGCCGTGCCACCTGTCGCGGAATTCGCGCCGGTGAACACATTGCCTTTGTACGTGTTACCACCGACCGTGACTTCCAGGTCGAGGTTATTGATAAAGTTGTTGCCCGAAGTTGGTCCCGGAGGGTCCGTCCAGGCCAACACCACACGGAAGGGTTTGGTGTTGTTGTTGACCGTACCGGAATAGGTTCGCGTCTGGCCCGAAGCAGTAAACATTTCCGCTCCAACCTGATCGCGGACGATGGTCGGAGTTGAGCCAACCGTGCCGAGTTTAATGTCGAAGAATTGCGTCAGGTTGACTTCGCCCATTCCCTGATTATTGGAGAACAGATTGTCATTCGCGCCGACGCCAGTCATATATCGAGCCGAATTCATCAACATGGCTTTGGTCATGGCCGGGCTGGCCGGAGACAAACCGCCATTGATGAACCGCTGACGAATCAGAGCCGCCGCTCCGGCAACCGCTGGGGTTGAATGGCTGGTTCCCGAAGAAGCCGTGTAAAACTGTTGGCTAAGCGGGAAGAAATTGCTCGTTCCTGGTCCGGCGCAAACGCCGCCAGCGTTGAAACAACCTGCTGCCACACCATTGCCGGTGGCAACCGCGTTCGCCTGGAAGACGCCGCCAGTCACGTGTGTGCCCGGAGCCATAATGTCCGGTTTGACCCGGCTGTCATCTGTCGGCCCACGGCTGGAAAAACCGATGATGTCATTGGCGCTGTCGGCCCCGCTATCGGTAGTGCCGCATTGGTCGGCAGCGCCAAAGGGATGCACGTTTTCAGCCGCGCCAACCGTGATGACGTTTTTGCCGGTTCCGGGCGAACCAACGGTATTGGCTCCCGAACCACTGTTGCCTGCGGCAAACAGGATGACGTTTTCCTGGTTGCCCGCCACAGAGAAGGTCGAGCCAGTCGGCTGGGAGTCACGCACCAGCGCATCGTAACGCTGTGAATCCGAGTTGTATGCGCCACCAACTGAAGCGCCCCAGCTATTTGTCGAAATGCGCGCGCCGTCGTTGTACGCCTGCGATTCCAAATCTTCGTAATCCGGGAAAGTGAAGTTATTCGGATCAAAAATGACCGATGACCCCATTTTGACAAACGGCGCAACGCCGAGTCCGTATCGGAAGCCTGAAGCGTCCGCGTGTGGGAAGGCAGCGTAATTGATTCCGCTAACGGTGCCAGTCGGAACAAATCCGCCAACGATGTGCGCGTTAATGGTTCCGTGACCATCGCACCCTTGCAGCGTGCTGCCGCCATTCGGTGTTCCGATCAAGCGGTTGTAAATGATGCGGCTGGCCAAGGTCAGGTCGCCACTGGTAAACAAAGCAAAGTGATTCGGCGAAGTCGTCGCATCGTCCACGCCGCTGTCAGTAACGTTGACGGCAAAGTTCGAGGAAGTGAATTGAGCCTGGGTGAATCCGTTGGATGCCAGATACGACAGCCAATTGCCCGTGTTCGGCACATTGCCGGTCAGGTTGCCAGCAATGATCATATTTTGACGTTCATCGAGCTTGACCGGAATCTTGTAGGGCTGAATCGAAACCACGTCCGGGCGGGTAGCCAGATTTTTGGCGGCTGAATCCGCCGTAACCCCCGTCGGCAATTTGGCGACCACATTCACGTAACCAATATCGGTGCTGTTGCGAACGACCGAGTTAGCGCCAAGCAGCGTGCGAACGGAATTGAGAGTGTTCTGATTGGAACCGGCATCCACCACCATCTGCAAAATGATGTGGTCAAACTCTTCACCTTGCACGGCGCCAAGTTTGCCAGTGACGCCCTTGGCGACGTTTTTCTGAGCACTGAGTTTGGCTTCGTAAAATCTCGGGTCAATCCGATGATTGGCGTTGTAATCGCCATCCCATTGAACGAAGTCGGAGTTGTCCGCCCACTGACGCAAATTTGCCAGCGCCGCTCCGTCGCCGTAAACCAGATAAGCATTGTTCGGAATGTAAGTGACAATGCGAACTCCGGTTTCGGCCAGAGCTGCATGCCATTCCGGTTTGACCGCTCCGACAAATTGCACCAAGCGCATGCCTGTAGCTTTGCCGCTGGGTTTGGCAAAGTTACGGCGCATCGCCTGAACGTCGGCACTGGACGTATCAATGATGCCGGCGTTGAGCAAAATCAGATTGCTTTGGTCATTCAACTCACCGCGATTCTGCTCGTGGAAATTGCGAGCAATCGTTGCATCCGTTTCAAATAATTTATAGCTGCCGTAATCGGCCAGCAGACGTCCGCCCTGATTGGCCAGTTCATCGGCTGCCACAGGATCGGAAACTTGAATTTTATGTTTTGAACCACGACCGAAGTATTCCGGCGTACGAGGTTGGCTGGACGCTTTCCACGGCGCTGAAGCCGCATTGGTTTTCAATTCGGAAGCCTCTAACAGGCCTCCCCACTTCATTGTGGGAAGCAATAAGGCGGCAATCAACAACGCCATTAAACCAATATTATATCGCCAAAGTGTGCGTGTGTGTTTGTGCGAGGTCGGCATCTAAATTCCTCCTGATTCCCGGAGACGGGCACAGATTTGTAGGGCTGCATGAAAGAAATACGATTCTGCTTATCCCTTGCAGCCAAAAGTTGTGGGTTGAGAAGTTTGGACCGAATCCTGACCAGGCCAGGCGTCCACCTACAAAATTGAACAACGCAGCCGAACGTGCCGTTCACGCTACCTTGCGAAAACCGGCCAAAGTCGCCCAGTGAGTCCTGTCTCGTTGTTCACGAGCCTGATTGCTGATACCACTTAGTCAAAAAAAGAAAAGAATTGAGTCGCCGGTAGCAAAGACATTGCATGAATTTCAGCCGTTCCGCAAAGCTTCTGATTTGGACATTTCCAAATATGAGGAGAAGCTTTCACCGACGCGCCGGAGTCTAATCGCAAGGATTAAAGCCGTCAATACTTGTGGCGATATTGGGGGAAAATTTGTAACCCATTTCTCCAGTTCAGAGAATGTTGGCTTAAGAGTTCAGGCTTCAGCGTACGAACCTGATTTTGCACGCTGAAGCCTGAATTCCGAATTGTTAACAGCCTGGCGGCGGAAACACAGGAATGACGTAACTGCCCGCTGTGGACAACGTCAGCGCGTGCAGGTTATGTCCCTGGTTGAACGCCCCTGCCGAACTGGTCGAGTTGGTGTTGAAGTTAATGATCGCGCCAGTCATGGCGATATCAGCTTCCTGACGATACAACTTGAACCAGCCGGTTCGCCCAGCCGGAATCAGTTGTTCAAATCTGGGCGTTGTGCGCGGGAAATTGTTCGACACGCTTCCCCGCAATTGGCAACCGCCGGTGACCGTAAAGCTGACCGCGTTTTCAGAATCATCGTAGAAAATCCCAAAGATGGTTCCGAGAGTGGCAGCACCAAGCCCCAGATTGCCGCCAATGCGATTGACGATCAGCAGCGCATCATTGCCATCGGCTTTCGATCCGATGTTCGAAGCCGCCAACGTGCGCGGCAAGGTGTTGTAACTGACGCCGTCGAAATTCAACGACGCAATGACAGAGTTTTGATCGCAAGTGGGCAATCCACCGGCAATCGCCGAGATCGCTTGCGCACCGAGATTCGCCGCGTGCCCGGTGGCGAATTTCACGTACTCATCGCCAATCAGGTAGTTGAAATTGATCGGACAGCCAAGCTGATCGGTTGCCACCGCCACAATGTACCCGGTTGTTCCTGGATCGAAATCGGAAGTCACGAAGCTGGTGGTTTGGTTCGGGGTCAGACAAACATAACTATCCGCCACTGCACAGCCTTCGGCGACAAAGTACAGATGCACCTGAATGTCTCTGGACATATTGGTATTCGTCAGATTGATTCGCGTGTTCTGTTTTGTCGGGTCCGTGCTGGACGTGTAGATGTTGTAAATCAAGACCGAACCGGCTTTTTGATCGCTGACCGGCGAAATCGCCGACGGCAATGATCCGGGGCCGACTGCCGGACAATTCACTGTCAGGCACGCCTGCACCGAAGCCGTGTTCTGACCAAACACCGCAGTCGTTTGCGCGCAGAGTTGCGTTCCGGTCGGCACCTGATCGCCAACCTGGGCGTGGTAACTGGCGGAAACGGTTTGCCCCGCCGTCAACGTCCCGCTCCACACCACCGAATTTGCCGTCACCGTGCAAGTGCCGACATTCGCCGCGCAGTTATTCGCCAATCCAACCAATCCGGCGGGCAATGCCACTGTGATCGTACCGGTTTGAGAAACCTGGCTGGTGTTGGTTACGGCAAACGAACCATTCACGCGATTGCCGGGTCCTGTACAAACCAGCGGATCAGTCAATCTGACGGTCGGCGTTGGCGTGAACTGATTGACCGTCACCGTCACCGTAAAGCTGCAAGCCTGTGATTGATTACTGGACGCATCGCGTGCCGTACAAGAAACCGTCGTGACTCCAACCGGGAAATTCGATCCAGAAGCAGGATTGCAGGTTACGTTCGGAGTCGTAGTGCAGTTATCCATCGCTGTTGGCGTCGGGAAAACAACTGCCACCGCACCGCCGGATGAGCCGGCAGATTGATTTCCAGGACAGGAAATCGTCGGAACAGTCGTGTCATTAACCGTCACCGTAAAGCTGCACGAAGAACTGTTGTTCGCCGCATCTCGCGCCGTGCAGGTGACCGTCGTCACGCCCAGCGCGAAGCTCGAGCCGGACGCAGGTGAACAGGTCACTGTCGGAGTCGTCGTGCAGTTGTCATTTGCAGTTGGCGTGCTGAACGTCACTGCCGCCGTGCAATTCGCTCCGGCGCTGACCGTTTGATTGGTCGGGCAAGCTCCAATGGCCGGAGCAGTCGTATCGTTGACCGTGACCGTAAAGCTGCACGAAGAACTGTTGTTCGCCGCATCTCGCGCCGTGCAGGTCACCGTCGTTACGCCCAACGAGAAACTTGATCCCGAAGCCGGGACACACGTCACTGTCGGGGTTCCGCAATTGTCATTTGCAGTTGGCGTGCTGAACGTCACTGCCGCTGTGCAATTCGCTCCGGCGCTGACCGTTTGATTGGTCGGGCAAGCTCCAATGGTCGGATTTTGATTGTCAGTGACCGTCACCGTGAACGAACAGCTTGGTGTACCACCCGCTTGCGAACAGGTCACCGTCGTCGTGCCAACGTTGAATGACGAGCCGGACGGAGGAGTGCATGTAACCACTCCGCAAGTTCCTCCAACGGTCGGATTGAAGTTCACCACAGCACTGCACTGCCCGGCAGCAGCAACCGTGTTGATGTTGGTGGGGCAAGTCACCGTGCAAGCTTGCAGTTTCAGATACACCACCAGCGGATCGTGATCGGCCAATCGTTCAACGCTGGTCGTGCCGTTGCGGGAAACTTCAGGAAAATCGGCGTTGATGCGCGCATGTTCAACTCGGCGAGCCGAAGTTGCTGCAATCAGCGCCGCGTTGATGATGGCGTGATCCAGCGACTGCGCGTTGCCATCGAACACAAACGAATACCGCTGCAACAACGAATCCAGCAGCAACGCCAGATCAGGCGTGACCAGATCAACTCCGTCACCCGGAACGACCGTCTGGTTGTCGGGAACCGGAGCGCCAAGTAAGGTGCTCATCGAATCCACAAAGCCGTCGTTGACTTCGAAGAAATTGAAGTCGCCAACCAGCACGATGCGTTCGTTGGGATTATTGGTTTGCCGAGTCTGCACCAGATTGGCCAGGTCAACCACTTGAGCCAGGCGCTTGGCACGAACGCGAGCGCCCGCCGTCGCCCATCCGTTTGAGCCGGGGCCGCTGTCATCCACTCCGTTCAGCGAACGCAGGTGATTGACAATGACTTGCACCGGGAACGTCGCGCCGCTGGCGAAATTGACTGTCGCATCCAAACGCAGCGGCGGACGATCGTGCAAGGTTTCGGTCGAAGTATCCGGGTTGGTGAACAACGAAGCATCGAGTTCCTGCACAACTGCGTTAACTGCCACGCGCGGCGTCGAGCCGGTGACGATCGCCGTTTTGACCAGGAAGCCTACGTCAATCCCGCCAATGTCGTTGCCCTCGATCAAATAAGCCACGTACATCGGATTCGGCTGGCTGTTGGCGACGGCGTCGGCGTTGATCTTCGTCGCCAGAGCTTGCAGCGTCGAAAGGTTTTCAATCTCGACGATTCCGACAATGTCTGGCGTCCGCAGAAAATCACGGATTCCCAACGACGCTTTGGCCAGGCGATTCTGGTAAGCCGTCGAGGTCAGCACCGGCTCACCAATCAGAGGATCGTTCACGTCATCGAAGAATCGTTCCAGGTTGTAACTGGCGATGGTCACTTCGTCGCTCATCGGCGTGGCGACTGCCGTCGGCGTCATTCCACCTGAAACCGATGGCGGCGAAGCTGGATCAGGCAAAATCGTGTAGCGGCGAAACGCGTAATCAAGCGGGCCGATCAGGCCTGTGACAACGGCCGATGCGCTGACGTTGATTGCGATTCCTCCGGTTTGGCCGTCGCTGTCCACGCGAATCAGTTCGGGGTTCGTGTCCCAACGCGGAATCGGCGGAATGCTGCCTGACGGCGGCGGGTCTGGCGCTTGAATGCCCGCTTCGCGAAACGCACGAGTCACGCCCGTGACCGTGCCGAAAAAGACTCCGTTCGAAGTGGCTGTCGCGTTCGGTTCGTTGACGCTGCCCGATGTCGGGCCACCAACGGTCATCGAAGCCATCGAAACTCGCATGCCTTCGACGCGCTCAAGCTGATCGAACACTCCGGCTGGATTGGGGAAGGTCGCCGTCAACGGAATCGCTGCTGGCAGCGGATTGCCCGTGGAAAGCTGAACCACCGTTGCTGAACTGAGTTCTGTCAGTGGCGGCTGCAACGGATCGGCTGATGGCACGAATTCGACAACCGTCGCGGTGACCTGAACCAACGCGCCAATGACGGCAGCCGCCGGGACAGAGGCTCCAGTGAAAACAAAGATGCCTTCGGAAGTTGCCGGATCCGCGTCCACATTCGCATCCGGCTCTTGAATGAAAAATCCTCCGCTCGAACCGGTTTTGATTCCAGTGACAATGCCAGTGGTGGTCACCGATGCCCCGACGATGGGTGAGCTTGCGCCCGGTCCCTGAATGTCATGAATCGGCGTCAGCGTCACATCATCGTTGAGGATGGTTCCTTGCCCTTGCGCGTCGCCAGCATTCGCGCCAACGATATTGGTGACATTCACAAAGAACGTTTCATTGGGCTCAGGGGTTGTGTCGCGGTTGACCGTTACGTTGAAGTTGTACGGGCCGGTTGATCCTGCTGGAATAGTTTGGCCAGGAAGGCTCTGAGCGACGTAATCGTTGTCCTCAGTCGCCGGATTGTCATCCTGAGCGGTTCCATCGGCGGTGGCGATGTCAAACGTCACGCCGCCCAGACCCGCCGGAGCAGTGAGCGTGACTGCGAAGGAAAAGGTTGTCGTGCCCGGTGGATTACCTTCGGCCAGCGTCACATCGGAAATTGATAAACTAATGGGCGCTGGCCCTCCACAAGTGGCCACAGGAGAAGACAAGTTGCGTGGAGCCGACGGATTCTGTGTGGTGAAGTCGTTGCTGTTATTGTCCGTATCCTGACAACTGGTGGCGGCAGGAACTCTGATTCTGCTCGCATTGGCGGCAGGAGCAGTAGTTACCGCACCTTCGACAAAAGCATTCGTCGCGGTTCCGTATCCCACCGAGTCCACGATGGTTCCTGAATCCAATGCGCCATTACGGATCGCCAACCCTCCTCCAGCGGCGGCAAATTGGCCAGTTGACCCGCTTGTCCAGGTAATGTTGCCAGCAACCGCTCCGTTGTAACCACCGGCAACTGCATTTGTAATCAGATAAAAGCCACCAGCCGGTATGACAGTCGAAACAGTCCAGTTCACAATCGCCACATCGCTTGTTCCTGTGGCTGAGCGATAAACCAGCCGATGCCCATTCAAATCAAATGACGCATTGCCCACATTATGCAGTTCGACAAATTCGTCAGCGGCTGGGGAAGTAGAATCACCTGCGACCTGAAACTGACTGATCACGATGGTAGAAGAAACCATGCTTGCGGCAGCCATCTCTGCAGCCGCAGCTTTCGGCGCAGACTTGGGCGCCGAAGCCTTGGACAGAGAGAAAAGCCGCTGGATTAGTTCACCTGATGCCGCACCTGTCACAGCCAGCTTTCCTGCCCCGATCAGGGCGAATGCCAGAAATGCCAGTCCGGCAATCTGAACCGATCGCGAGAAAGCCCTTACCCGAAGGACTTGAGAATACAGTTGTCGAATAGGCTGCATAAGGTGATTCAGTGAGCGTCGCATTGGCGTAACCTCTTGTGTAGTTTGTGTGAGTTGTCGAACCTGTGACCACAACGCCTCAGAAATTTATGTGAAGGAAGCGCAGTGGAGCTTGCTTGGGAAACGTTTCAATATCTTGGTCGAGTTTTCGAATTTGACCTGTCGCCTGCCATTTGTGAGTACACCGTGTGAGGAAAACTCGCGGACGCAGTTTACGTTCTCAACGGGCATGGCGTCCAGCGCTTGAGCAGAATTTCAGAGAGATTTTACGCCGAACGTCTGACAAGAATGTTTCGAATCATTTACTGACAAAGCATTGATTGACACCTTTCCGAACCGTGTAGTAGCTTTCGGCTCGTCCAATCAAACTGACTGCGGTTGCTAAATCAGAGCAAGCAACATGGGGACATTCTCTTTTGACAGGATGAACAAGATTTTCGGCAGGATTTACAGAATCATCAGCAATCAAGTTCCAACTTGGATTTGAATCCTGTTCATCCTGAAAAAATCATGTCCATCCTGTCTCAAAGTTTCTTGCTTCGATTCAGGGCTGCCGCGATTGCAAAGATTCTGGAGAACCAACAACCCTGAGAAGTCTGAAAATCACATTGCCGGAACGCGGGCTGGAAACTTTGTTCGGCCCACACGATCAGAACATCAAGTATCTGGAATCGCTGCTCAGCGTGCGCGTAGGCGGACGCGGCAACGAACTTCTGGTCGAAGGTGACGAAGCGGACGTGGCCGTTGTCGAAAAAATTCTGAAGGACTTCGGCCAGCTTTTTACCGAAGGCCGCGCGCCTTCGGCCAATGAACTTCGTGCGGCATTCAAACAGATTGCCGATGATCGCACCTCGACGCTGCGCGATTTGCTGACTGGCCAGAAACGCATCAACCCCGCAGGCCGCAAACAGGTCACCGCCAAAGGCCCGAACCAAAAACTGTACATGGAAGCCATCGAAGCCAACGACATCGTTTTTGGCATTGGCCCGGCGGGAACTGGCAAGACGTATCTGGCCGTGGCGATGGCCGTTCAATATCTGATTTCCAAACGAGTCAATCGCATTGTGCTGGCTCGCCCGGCGGTCGAAGCCGGCGAAAAGCTCGGCTTCCTGCCCGGCGATTTGCAGGACAAGGTTGATCCTTACTTGCGACCGCTGTACGACGCGCTGTTTGACCTCATGGATTTCGAACGCGCGACCAAGTTTCTGGAAAAACGCGTCATCGAAGTTGCGCCGCTGGCGTTTATGCGCGGAAGAACTCTTTCCGACGCCTTTGTCATTCTGGATGAAGCGCAAAACACGACTTCCGAACAGATGAAGATGTTTTTGACGCGCATTGGTTTTGGATCGAAAGCCGTCATCACCGGCGACGTGACCCAGATTGATTTGCCTTCAGGGCGAAAATCCGGCTTGGTCGAAGCGCAGCGCGTGGTCAGCAACATCGAAGGCATTTCCTTCATCCACTTCGACGAGCGCGACGTTGTCCGCCATCATCTGGTGCAGATGATTATCAAAGCTTACGATGAGCACAACAAAAAGATCAGTCTCTGAACCATTGCGGATTGCGGATTATGGATTGCGGATTGCGCCTGGAATTGAAGTCTTGAATCGTCA
>JAEUQP010000267.1 GCA_016789645.1 Acidobacteriota bacterium
TGGCTGAAACAGGTTCTGGCTCCGGTCGAAAACGTCCCGATCATCGTTGCCCACGAACTGATTCACTTTCAGCAGAAAACACCATGGCAACAACGAACCACCTTGCTCGGCCAATCCATCCACGAGGGTTCGGCAGATTTTCTTGCCGAATTGATTTCCGGCGGCAACATCAATGCTCATCTGTTTGTCTACGGCGATCCACGCGAACGCCAATTATGGCAAGAATTCAAATCGGCGATGACGGGAAAAGACACCAGCCAATGGCTATACAACGGTGCCAACGCAAAAGATCGGCCAGCGGATTTGGGCTATTACATGGGCTATAAAATCACAGAAGCGTATTACAAACAGGCCACTGACAAACGGAAGGCCGTTAAAGAAATTCTGGAGATCAAAGACTTCGAACAGTTTTTGAAAGACAGCGGTTACGAACGGAAGTTCACCAACTCACCACAGGAGAAATCAAAATGACAAAACGATTGATGGCATCAGCGACGTTGGCTCTGGCGGCGTTTGCCTGTGCGGCGTGCTCGCAAGCTTCGCAGCCCGCCAAAGTGGAGCCCAAATTGGAAGCCGTAGCTTCGCCAAGCGCAACGCCCGCGGTTCCTGACACAAAAATCGTTCGACTTGACCCGGCGTTCGATAAATTGGTTTCGGCAGACGCCAAAGTTGAAAAGCTGGCCGAAGGTTATGTCTGGACGGAAGGCCCCGTTTGGAATGGAAAGGAAAATTATTTGCTGTTTTCCAATATCCCCGGCAACGAAATCATCAAATGGCAGGAAGGCAAAGGAGCCAGTCAGTTTTTGCATCCCGCCGGATACAGCGGCAAAGAACCATTTACCGGAAAGGAGCCTGGCACGAACGGATTGACCTACGACGCGCAAGGCCGATTGGTTATGTGCCAGCACGGTGATCGTCGAGTCGCAAGGCTGGAAGCTGACGGTAAAATCGTTGCTCTGGCTGACAAATACGAAGGCAAACGATTCAACAGCCCGAACGATCTGGTGTATCACTCCAACGGCGCGCTGTATTTCACAGATCCGCCGTATGGATTGCCCAAAGGCGCTGACGATCCTGCGCGCGAACTGGATTATTGTGGGGTTTACCGTTTAGATAAAAACGGCAAAGTCACGCTGCTGACCAAGGAAATCACGCGCCCCAACGGCATCGCCCTGGCGCCGGATGAAAAGAAGCTTTATGTTGCTTCGTCCGATCCCGACAAAGCCATCTGGATGGTGTATGACGTGAAACCGGATGGAACGCTGGCCAACGGCAAAATCTTCTTTGACTCGACCGAATGGGCAAAAGCCAAAAAGCCCGGTCTGCCCGATGGCATGAAAGTGGATAAAGACGGTAATGTTTTTGCCACTGGCCCCGGTGGAGTTCACGTCTTTTCGCCCGCCGGAAAACATCTGGGAACATTCGACACCGGAGTGCCAACCGCCAATTGCGCGTTCGGCAATGATGGTTCGACGCTGTACATAACAGCGAACACCGCGCTGCTCCGCGTCAAGCTGACCACCAAAGGCAAGGGCTTTTGAACTTTCTCTATTCACTGCTGCGGATGTGCTGTGCATCCGCAGCAGTGAAAAAAGCTTTTCCCTTCGTCCATCTGCCATCTTAGTTGTGATGAAATCAAACCTTGCAAGTCAAAATCCGACAACATACACTCTGCGCGCCTCGTAGAAAGCTCCGACCCCTACCGCTCTTTTTTTCATCTTCCCTCAATCCTAAAAAATCCCATTCAAACCGCCATCTGGAGGCTCATGATGACAACAAAAACTTTTCTTCGCGTAGCTCAGGGAATGGCTCTGCTGTTGGTGTTCTTTGCTTTGGTCTCACCAGCGCACGCTCAATTCGACAAACTCAAAAAGA
>JAEUQP010000580.1 GCA_016789645.1 Acidobacteriota bacterium
AAGCGCAATCTGGTCGGCAAATTGTTCCGCATCAGCAACAAAACCGGCGAAGGCCGCGATGAATTGTTGCAGGCGATTGCCGAACACGCCGCCGATATCAGTTTGATGGGCGTCAAATGGGCGGTTCCGTGGCGAAATGCCGGAAACGCTCTGCAACGAAAAGCGAAAGCCAAAAAGAAAAAGCCTTACATCACAGAAGCCGAAATGGCTCGGATTTTTTCCCGCAACGGAGTCAAAGACAATCGCCAGCAAAAAACTCTTGCGAGGCGTTTGCACGAACTCGGCGAGATTCTGTATTACGGCGATAAAGGCGATCTGAAAGATTGGATCATGCTCGACCCGGAATGGGTGACTCAAACCATCAGCCGGGTGCTGGACAGCAAAGAGGTCGCGGCAAATCAGGCCATCCTGACTCGCGAGCGGATGGATATTTTATGGAGTCACATCGAACCGGAATTGCGTCGCCATTTGTTGAAGCTGATGGACGAATTCGATCTTTCCTACGAGGTAAAAGAGGATGACACGCGGCGGCATTCCGACACGCGCGCTCAAAGTCTGGTGGTCGAATTGTTGCCGCAGGACGAACACAAAGGCTATCACGCACTTTGGGATGCGATGCCAAGCGAGCCGGAAATTTCCATGACTCTGAAACTGGATCGAACACCGCCCGCAGGCATTCCGACCTGGTTCATTGCCCAGCAACACCGGTATTCGACAATGATTCACTGGCGATTGGGAGCCTTGTTCGCCGATCCGCCTCCGCCCGGCAAACCGCGTCATCTGGCATTGTTGAAAGCTTCGCCGACTCTGGAAACCGTCAGTCTGGCTGTGCGCGGCCCGTTTCCAATTGATATGTTCAGCCGGTTGAAAGACGGATTGCTGAAAACCTTCGACCGGTTTCCGGGAATGAATTACGAAACCCTGATCCCGTGCAAATGTCAGCCCGGTTGCGAAAACATGTGGCTTTACGAAGATTTGATCGGAGCGCACGAGCAGGGACTTTCGGAACTGCCTTGCTTGAAAAACCGTCCGTTCAAACAAGCTCCAGTCGAAAAAATGCTTTACGGCCACGGCCCGGTTTCTTTGGTGGCCGAACAACTTCAGCGTCTGGTGCGGACGACCGATGAAATCAAAGAAACGACACAACGGACTCTGGTTCTGGCTGAAGATGAACGAGCTTACTTTCAGCGCGAATTTACCAAGCTGTTCAATGCAATACAGTCTTCTGAACTCACTGCCTGTCCAAATGTGTTTTCGATTCGGTTTGGCAACGCAGACCGCGATTTGATCGGCTTGCTGGAACCGATTCGTTCGACTCGGATGCTGGACAAGTTCCGCGAAACGTTCTGGCGCGAGCGGCTGGAATTGCAGTTGTATTGTCAGGCAGACGGTCACTGGCATCCGGTCGGCGACAAGCGGGGAACTCACGATCCCGAATCCGGGCTTTATCAGTTCGATGCCGATTCGGAATTTTTACAAGCTGTGGGGCCGTACTTTCTGAAACTGGCCAAAGCCATGAAATATGTTCTGCCTGCCGTTGCTGGCATTCCGATGCCGTGGATTACCGACGACAAGGAATTTGCCGACCAGTTCAAAAAAGATGTTGAACGCATGCAAAAGCTGGCGGATTCAGCAGCTAAATCGGCGCCAGAGTTATTGGAAGAATCGTCCAGCTCAAAGATTGGGCGCAGGCTAGCCGACTCTTACGGCGCGCATTACGCCAGCGGATATGAACTCCGCGCGCTTCGCGCCATGCTGGATAACGTACGCGACACCAGCAAAGCTTGGGGACGGCTGAGTCCAGGTCTCACCAAAGAAGGTCACTGGTTGTGGCTGTGCCCGGCTCATTACGAGAAGTATAAAGAGTCGGGGAGAATTTAATGTGATGGCTGGCTTTTCTTGAAGCCAGCCACCTAACCAAGATTTCACGTTTCGCAAATGGCTGTGTTGTTGTAGTATCCCGGCGTTGCTTCACCAATTCGTTATCTCCTCCTACTTTCCCCTCCTCACCAATCTGAATGACCCCGACCCAATTGGCCCCGGCAAATTTTGGTTCTGCTGTTGTATCGCTTGCCATGCGATCACCGAAGTCGTGTCTCTGATTCCGCACTTGCTGTGATCAGCGGATCGGCGAATCGCCGCCGGCTGAACGGCTGAAATCCATCGCGGCTTCGATTTCTATTGCTCCGGGGTTTGAATCCCGGCGGCACTCATTTTTTCTGGAGGAACAAATACGTGAAACACATGAAAGCTATTATCCTGGGCCTTGGTTTGGTGATGACTCTGTTCGGATCGGCACTGGCTCAATCGAAATCTCTGTATGAACGACTCGGCGGCAAGGAAGCCATCTCGGCAGTGGTCGAAGACTTTGCCAACAATGTGTTGGCCGATCCGCGCATCAACAAGAAATTCGCCCAAAGCGATCCGGCGCGACTGCTGGCCAATTTGAAAGATTTCGTTTGCTTCGCGACCGGCGGCCCGTGCCAGTACAAAGGGCTGAGCATGAAAGAGTCCCATAAAAACATGGGAACGACGGCGGGCGAATTCAACGCGCTGGTCGAAGATTTGGTGAAGACTCTGAATAAGTTCAACGTGCCGGAAAAAGAGCAGAAAGAATTGCTGGGCGCTTTGGCCGGATTGCGCGGCGACATCGTCGAAAGCGAATCCACGGCGACTGGCACAGCGTTGCCCGCGAATTTCAAACCGGCTCCGCCACTGGGAGCGCCCACTGCTGCCGCTTCGACTTCGCCTGCAACCGCGCCGCCCAAAACCGGCTCGCTGTATGATCGTCTGGGTGGGATGCCTGTGATTTCCGCCGTCGTGGATGATTTCGTCGGAAACGTATTGGCCGACATTCGCATCAGCAAAAAATTCGCGCGCAGCGATGCGACGCGGCTGGTCGCCAACCTGAAGGATTTTGTCTGCAATGCGACGGGAGGCCCGTGTCAATACAAAGGCCTGAACATGAAAGAATCTCACAGGCACATGCGCGTGACGGGAGGCGAGTTTGCCGCGCTGGTTGAAGACCTGGTGAAATCGCTGGACAAATTCAAGGTGGGCGAGCAGGAGAAAAAGGAATTGCTGAATGCGTTGGCGGCTTTGAAAGGCGACATCGTCAAATCCAAATACGACACCGTGGCCAC